>DATGFK010000626.1:0-3732 GCA_035309185.1 Aggregatilineales bacterium | reverse complement strand
CCACCCAGGGCCGCCGCGTCACATTTACCTGGGGATAGCCCAAACCAGCCAGGACTCCGAGATCGGCAGGACGCAGGACGCGCCCTTTACGCAGTACGACATCCCCGCTACGCACGTCCTCGCCGACGGGACGGACGTAATCCCCGGCTTTGCTGCCTCGAAAAATGCTCACATGAGACGGAACCGGCGCGTCCAACTGTTCGCCGCTCCCGGCATGGCGGAAATTGTCGTCAGTCTGTTCGACGGGCACCACCGCATCTGCGCCAGCAGGCATCGGTGCGCCCGTCATGATCCGCCCGGCCTGCCCCGGCCCGATTTCAACCTGCAGCGCGCTGCCTGCCGGAATATCGGCCACAACCGAAAGCCTAACCGGCGATTCCCGGTTGGCGGCGGCCACGTCTGCCGCGCGTACCGCATAACCATCCATGCTGCTGTTCGCAAAAGGCGGCAGATCGTTGGGCGCACGCACGTCTTCAGCCAGGACGCGACCCAACGCTTCACGAATATCCGTTTCATCGGCTGGTAGCTCTTGAAAAGCGCCAAGCACTCGTTCCAGTGCTTCCTCTACCGACAGGAGCGTCTGAGTATTTTCAGTCACCGGACCCCACTCTCTCCAGATGAAAAGCAACGACCCACGACGTTACACCAAACGACTGCGTAGCATACGATGGTACCGGATAACATTTTCCTCTAAGTTGATCATAGTAAACTTGCCTGTTTTGGACTGAATTACACGGCTGGCCTAATTTCTTTCTCATAAAAGTGATAGGCTTCGACAGGCGCCAGGCCAAGCTGTTCGTAGAGGATATTGGCCCCGGTCAGGCTGTCGGCGTCTACGTTCAGGCGGACAAGGTACTGGCCGCGCCGGTAAAATTCGCTCAGGCAGCGCAGGGTCAGGGCCGTACCGATGCCCTGCCGCCGCCAGGGACGCCTTACCCCTACGTGATGAATCCAGCCGTGGCCGGGAAGCGCCTCGCAAAACGCGGCGCCTGCCACCTCGCCTGCTTGCTCATCCCAGGCCAGGAACCACAGGCTGGCGTCAAACTGATCGTGCATTCCCAGGCGGCGCGCCCAGACTTCAAAGGTGCGCGGGGTTTTGCCCCACTCGTCCACAAAGGCTTCTTCGTCGGCTTCGTAGGCAAGCTGCTCGTCCAGCCCCGGCCTGAAGGCGCGGATCTCGATACCCGGAACGTCGGGCAGTTCCAACTGCAAATCCTCCGCTTCAGACAGATCAATCTGCATGGTCTGAAAGGTACGAGTCAAAGTATAGCCCGCGCCTTCAAGGACGTGCCGGGCGCTTTCATTACGCGCGCTGACGCGAGTCCACATCGTAACTTGGGCCTCGGCAGGCGCTGCTGCCATCCGCGACAAGGCCCATTGTTCGGTCAGGTCCAGCAGATAGGTGCCCATCCCGTGGCCGTGATAGTCAGGCGAGACGACCACCAAGGGCATGGCGCGCAAGCGCAGCCACGGCTCCTGTTCAAGCCTGTTGGCGACCTCGGCGTACGCTGCACAATCGCCATTGGGCGCGATGACCAGCCAGGTATCGGTCTTCAGGTCGAGCGCAGGGCCTTGCAGCCTGGCGTGAGTATCCTCCAGCGACGGCAACACCGGATCGGCGTAGTCGGCCCTGAGTTCGGCAACGATCAGGCTGTGAATGCCTGCTACGTCGTCCAGGCTCGCGGCGCGAATATGAAAATCACGGGGGAACATTGCATCCACATCGATTCGGACTTGTTTGACCGAGTAACGAAAACACGTATCAAAAAACTGAACGTTGTATGCCTGCCAACCTCGCAAGGATCGCTGTCAATTTTCTAGGAAAACGCACGAATGCATTCCACAACGCGGCTCTGATCAGATTCCGACAGGTCGTTGTAAAAGGGCAAACGCACCAACCTGTCGCTCACATCTTCAGTTACAGGGCAATCGCCTAGCTTACCGCCAAACTTTTGGCCCATTTCCGACAGATGGAGAGGCAAGTAATGGAACACGGCCAGAATCCCGCGTGACTTCAGGTGCTCGATAAATTTCTGGCGGTGATCGAGAGAAGGCATCAGTAAATAGAACATGTGATACGGCTGTTCGCAATGGTCGGGTACAAAAGGCAGTTGGACGCCACTCGTGTCAGCCCAGTTGCGAAGTTGGTCATGGTAATTACACCAGATGGCCTGCCGCCTGGACTGAATTTGATCCCGCTTTTCGAGCTGTGCAAACAAAAAAGCAGCGAGAATGTCAGAAGGGAGGTAGCTCGATCCAACGTCTACCCAGGAATACTTAGCGACCTGACCTCTGAAAAAACGGCTGCGATCAGTCCCTTTTTCACGGATAATCTCGGCCCGCTCAATTAAAGTCGGATCGTTGATCAACAACGCCCCACCTTCGCCGCAGGTGAAGTTTTTGGTCTCGTGAAAACTTTGAGTCGCCATGCAGCCAAATGTTCCCAGGTATTTACCTCGATACCGGGCAAAAAGGCCATGTGCGTTATCCTCCACCACGGGGATATTATGGCGGTTGGCAAGGTCGAGGATGGTGTCCATATCGCAGCCGATTCCGGCGTAATGAACCACAACAATCGCTCGCGTGCGCGATGAGATGAGTCGTTCGATGTGCGCCGGGTCAATATTGAGTGTATCGGCTCGAATATCGGCAAAGATTGGCTGCGCGCCGCGCAGGACAAAAGCATTGACAGTTGAAACAAAGGTGAAGGACGGGAAAATCACTTCATCGCCCGGCTGAATGTTCAGCAACAAGGCAGCCATTTCCAGGGCATGAGTACAGGATGTCGTCAGCATGGCCGCCGGGACTCCCAGGCTTTCCTCGATCAGCATCCGACATTTCTTCGTGAAGGGGCCGTCGCCGGAGGCGTGCCCATTGGCGATGGCCTGGGCGATGTAGGCTTGTTCATTGCCGGTAAAGCAGGGCCGGTTGAAGGGAATGTGTGGCATGGCAGTTTCTTTCATAACCATCTATGATACCAAAGCCTGATCGACTCGGTAACGAATCCGCAGCGCTGATATGCACGTTGCGCAGCGTAATTCCTGCCTTGTGTCACAACCGTCACCGTTTGAACCTGTGCCGTTTGGAACCATTGCAAAGCGCTCATGATGAGATTGCGTGCGATCCCCAATCCACGTGCTTCCTCTGCGACGCCCAGTAGGCCAATATTCCCGTTTCCACCATTGCGATGACACGAAATATACCCTACAGGTCTTGCTTGTGCCTCGGCTAATATCACGGCGTCTGCATAGCCTTGACAACTGCGCTCAATCCACTTTTCGTAGAGTGCTGCACTCAAGGTTTTGGGGAAATGAGGATCGATAAAAAATCGTGTATGCGTGTAAGACCTGGCAGCAATGTCCTTAAGAACGGGAATATCTTCTGCGTGGGCGGCTCGCATGTTCAATGAGGAGCTGCCCTGTACAGCGATGGGATAATTCTGGGCAGACAAAGCGACATCACAACTCAATGTCAGACGAATATCTACCAGATGAAATCCATGTTCCTCAGCAACTTGCGTCGACTCAATGGTATCCGAATTGCTCAGAAAATAGAGACAACGAATTGCCTCCTGTTTGCACCAGTCGTCAATCATGGGAATTTGATCGGCAGTCAGATTCTCCGACTTGATTCGGGCAATCGGGAAACCAAAAAAGGCGGTGTCCCATGCAAGGCGTTCGCAAAGCGCTGGATCGTCAGGCATCGTTGCTCGTCTTGGCGTACCAAGAATTT
>DATGFK010000625.1:0-6531 GCA_035309185.1 Aggregatilineales bacterium | reverse complement strand
CCGCGCGACAGGTGCCATATTCGTAGGGCGGAGCCATGTCTCCGCCCGGTTTGTTTGCCGTATTCAATCGGCAAGGGCACCTCAGAATTCCGCATAGCAGGTAGACGAACCCCAGTTACTAGACGATTTCTTGACGCTTGAGTCCTATCATTCCTTGAGACTAAAGATTCGCGCAGTCGGTGCGACAAAACTTGAGGAGACTTTATGGACTTTGGTATTTTTAGCTGGCTGGGAATCATCATCCCGGTTGTTGTCCTGGGGATCATGGCTATCGTCTTCGTGCCGTTGATCCTTCGACTGGTACGTAACTCGGCGCAGAACAGCCAGTTGATGGCAAGCGGCCTGGATGCCAGCGCCACGATTCTCAACGTGTGGGAAACCGGTGTCCGCATCAACGAACAACCCCAGGTGGGTGTTCTGCTGGAAGTCCATCCCGCCAATGCCGCGCCGTTCCAGGCTCAGGCCACAACGGTGATCTCGTACTTTCAAGCTTCACAGTTCCAGCCAGGCGCGACGGTTCAGGTCAAATACGATCCCGGTAACACGTCAAAAGTGGCGATTGCCGCGCTGGGGGGCGCTGCCAATCCAGCTTTCGCGTCAGCAGGCGCTATGAATCCCGCGCAATCGGCTCAGGTACAACAACTGCTTCAGATTGACGCGGCAAATCAAAGCCTGCGCGCCACAGGTGAAGCGGCCCAGGCCACGATCACGAACGTCGTGAATCTCGGCGTCAACGTCAATGGCAATAACCCTGCGCTTCGCTTCCAATTGGAAGTCCATCCCACGGGCCGTCCCATGTTTGCCGCCCAGGCTGTCGGCGTTGTGGCCGAAACGTCCATCCCGAAATATCAATCCGGTTCATCCGTGTGGGTTAAATATGACCCGAACGATATCAGCCGGGTCACACTCGATCATTCGTAATTTTTGCGGCAGAAGATCCGGTCAAGAGCCAACAGTCTGTTCGAGAAATAGATCTTAAAACGAATATCGGAGGTTGGGGAATAAGGGAAGGGTGATACACTTCCGATTATTCCTCTTCCCCGTATTAACAAATGATCTTGACCTGGAACCTACAATGAAGCGTCAATTTGTTAGCATCATCATTCTCATCACGGTCATCGGTACTTTTTTCAGCTCTACACAGCCTGTCGCAGGACAGGTTATCTGTCACTCCGCATCAGGTACAGCGCGCAATGCACGGCCACTACTAAGTCCCTCGTACGCTGTAAACGCTGGCGATGTAATCATTGCTTCTATGCCACTTCAAGGTGACAACGTGCGGATACTAATCTACTTCGACGGACAAGTCGTTCGTCATGTTACGGGTGTCTCCCCCCAATCACTATCCTATAGTGCCCCATCTGCGGGAACCGCATATGTCCAATTCCTTGGAGTTGTCCCGAGCACTAGCACATCTCCACTACGTTGGTCGGTCACAGTCAGATGCAATCCCCTCGGCCTGAACTTCAATGATGGACGCTGCAACCAGGAACCCTGGCAAGCCTTCGCAGTGTACCCTGACAACAAGGGCGGATATATCTTCTACGCTATCTATCACGGTGTCGGCTATTACGCCATGCACGTCACCGAGCAGAATCTTGACGACAATCCTGATACAGGTACCAACCACATCATTGCGCAAGACCAAGGAATCCAGTTGTGGCGATTGGCCGGTGGAGGTTTGCAAGCCAGTCGGGTTGGCCTGGATGATAAACTGTATAACTTTGTCATCACTTGCGGCATGATGGAAGACTGAATTGTCAGTCCAGACGCCAAAATGCTGATCTTTGGCGCAGACCATTTTATGACTACTCGTTTTTGGGAACTCACCTGAATCCGCCTGCCAGCCGGGCACTGAAGCTCACAAGCGAAGCGATATGCCTCAACTCTACGACATCTCCCGCACGATTGCGCCTGAGCTGGCCGTATGGCCCGGCGATACGCCGTTTTCGCTGCAACACGTCATGCGTCTCTCAGAGGGCAAGAGCGTAAACCTGACCACGCTGACCCTCAGCGCGCATACCGGAACGCACGCCGACGCGCCGTATCATTACACGGACGACGGCGCGCACCCGGATACCCTTCCTCTTGAGGCGTACATCGGCCCGGCGCATGTCGCTACGATCACGCGGCAGCAAGGCGGGATCGTCCCTGCCGACTTCGGCAGACGTGACCTGGGCGGAATGCAGCGCCTGCTGATCCACACCTGGCTCAGCGACCAGGGCGATTCGCAGTGGCGCGACGACTTTCCCTATCCTACGCCGGAACTGGTCGAGTGGCTGGCAAAGGCGGGAGTCGTCCTGCTGGGCGTGGATATGCCCTCGGTGGATCGCGCCGACGACGAGAAATTGATCTGCCACCATTTGCTGTATGAGCGTGGGATCGTGAACCTGGAAAACCTGCTGCTGCGCGATGTACCTGACGGCAGCTACGAACTGATCGCCCTGCCGCTCAAGATCGCCGGGGCGTGCGGCAGTCCACTGCGGGCTGTGTTGCGAGCAGGGTGAACCCTTTTCGCAGGGTCTTGCAAAACCTTCTATAGCGAATGGCGACCCGTTCGCCCATGACAGCGGAGGGGGGCAAGCCTGGCGCAATCACCTCACGGCGTCACAGAGATGGTCAGGTTATATCCATACGTTCCGGGCGCATACGTACTTGTGCCATCATTCACGGCTGTATCTAGCGTCGTTTCCATGTCAAGCGTGTAAGTCTTGCCAGCCTCCCACCCGCTGACGATGGTTTCCAGTTCAAGACATCCTGGCTGGTTGAGTTCCAACAGGTTCGATTCTGGGATGGGTTGTTTATTCAAGAGGAATTGGAAGGTGATGTGCTTCAAATTATCATCCAAAATGGTTTGATTATCGGCGCACCAACCGTCCCTTATCGTCCTCGTTTCATTGGCCTTGACCGTCACAGCATAGTGGGAGACTGTGGGCGTTTTCGGATCGGCTAACTTGAGTCCCGCCGTGATGAACAAATACTGTGAGGCGTCATATCCCGGAGCCGGGCGCTGAACGATCAACGATGAGGCCGACAAAGTTTGTGCCGGGACGCGCGTTGCCGATGGCGTCAGCGTGGGCGATGGCGTTATGGATGGAATCGGTGTGAGCGCGGGTAAAGTCACCGCCAACGGCGTCCAGGTGGGCGGAAGCGGCGTGGTCAGGCTAGTTTCTCCGTTGGCGAATTGCGAACAGGTGGGTTCATTGTCGTGAATGCCGAACTGCTGCCGTTCGCCAGGAGTGAAATCCCGCCACACCTGGTTGCAAGCATGGGCAATAACCGACCGGTAGTCCACGTCCCACAGCCGGGCGGTCTGGTCATCGCTGCCTGTAAGCACGTACTGCCCATCCGGGCTGAACGCTACACTGTTCACGGCACCCGAATGACCCGTGAAGGTGCGAATCGCCTGCCCGGTGCTGGCATCCCACAACCGCGCGGTGCGATCTGAACTACCCGTCAGGAGGTATTTGCCATCGGGACTGAAAGCCACGCTATGTACCCAATCCGTATGGCCGCTAAAGGTGCGAAGGCTCTGTCCGCTGCTGGCATCCCACAACCGGGCAGTACCATCGGCGCTACCGGTCAATACCTCTTTCCCATCGGGGCTGAAGGCCACGCTCATCACCGCTCCGGTATGCCCGCTAAAGGTGCGCAGGTCCTGGATACTGTTGGGGACGGTAGCGCCGTTGGCATTATTGGCGCTGTTAACGGCGTCAATACTGTTGACATCCCATAGGCGTGCCATGCCGTCGTAACTGCCGGTTAATAGGAACTGACCGTCGGGGCTGAAGGCCACGCTCGTCACGCGACCCACGAAGCCGCCGTAGCTGTGCAGGCTCTGGTAGTGTCCTGGTCTGGAGTCCCACAGCCGCGCGTAACCATCTCCGCCGCCGGTCAGCACGTACTTGCCATCGGGACTGAAAGCGATAATGTTCACACCGAGATAATGGCCGGAGAAGCCAAGCAGACTTTGCCCGCTGCTGACCTCCCAAACCAGTGCAGTTCTATCCTGGCTGCCCGTGACGATATATTTGCCATCGGGGCGGAAGGCGACACTCGTCACCGCATCCGTGTGGCCGCTGAATGCCGGTCTACCATACGCGGCACCCAGGGCGCGTACCAGATCGGCGTCTGCCTGCGGACTATAAGCCGCTTTTAGCGCTCTAATCGCCAGCAAGATGGCTGGCAGTTTATCGGCATTGCGATCTTGCAGGATGGCATTGGCCTGTTCCATGCCGACCATTTGAGGGATTGGAGTGGGCGATCCCGCAGCGACCTGCTCCCTATCCTTGATGTTCCATACGCTTAAGGTGGCATCGTTATGGCCTAACGCCAGGGATTTAGAATCCGGGCTGAACGTCGCTGTTTGAACACCTCCATTCGGATCAGGCAGCATGGCGATCTGTGTGCCGCTTGCAAGATTCCACACCATGAAAACGGGAAGACTGTCGGAATAATTGTCATCCGTAGAACTCTCCCCGGCAAACAGAATCCGATCATCTGGACTGAACGCAATCGTTCGGATGGCGTATTGACCTATGTCGAATGTGTTGAGCAGAGAAAGGCTGCCGACATCCCACAGGCGCAAGCTGTTTGCCCCCTGGCTGAGGAGATATTTCCCATCGGGACTGAAGGCCAGGGGGTTGCTATTGACATCATTGGGAAGCGTATTCATCGGTACAGGAGCGACCGATAAGTGCGGCAGGTAAATCAGATAAATACTGTGATCCGCGCTACCAGACACCCTATAAGCCAGCATGGAACCATCCAGGTTCAAGACCGTTGCCAGGAACTCGTTTCCCTTCAAATGGATATTCAGGTCAAGCGTTTGCTTGAGCGTATCCGAGGCAATATCCCACAGTTGCACCTGGTTTTTATCAAACAATGCCCCAACCGTGTGATCCCCGCTGATCGTCCTAAATTGATGTTTTGCGTAGGGTGAAGGCATATCGGCTAAGGCTTCAGTGCGGACGACCTTGCCTGTCGTAATGTCCCACTCGCGCACACCCTGAGATTGGTTCGTGACGAGTAGACGCTGCGAATCCGGCAACCATGCGATTTCCGAAGCGCCGTCGCCAAAGGAATCCAGCGAAACGATTTGCTTGCCAGTGACCGCATCCTGTAGCACCAAACTTGAACCATCCCCGGTGATGTAGCCGAAGATTTTCCCGTCGTCGCTGTAAAAGGGATGAAAAGCATTCGGTATCACCACCAGGTCTTGCTTGCTGCGAATGTCCCACAGGTGGACGGATCGCGCTGCGCCAGCGCTGGCGGGACTTGCTTCATAAGCCAACGTGACGTTATCGGGACTGAACAGGAAGTAGCTGGCATTGGCATCAAACTGTGCGATCTGCTTTTCCGTGCGGATATTCCAGAGCGTCCGGGGAGCTTCCATGTCATAGACAACCAGTGATTTCCCATCGGGACTAAATTCCAGGCCGTCCAGGAAGCTGGTGCGTCGCAGTGGCAGTTTGAGAATCTCCTGTCGCGTGACGGTGTTCCACAGCGTTACCTGGTCTGCGGCGATAGCCAGGACGGTTCCATCAGGGCTGGCGTCTGCGCTGGTAGCATAGTAACCATCGGGAACCGGTAAGGGCTTGCCGGTGGCAACGTCAAATAAGTCAAAGGTCGGATCGCCCTCCCAACCACCCTGGGCCATCATGAGGATGCGTCCGCCGTTCAGCCACAAGAATTGGCCGGATGGCCCTTTAAGGTCGTAACGTTTCTTGCCTGTCGCCACGTCCCACACGGATCCGCCATCGGGTCTTTCCCCCACGCCACCCCCGTTCATAATCGCAATCAATTTGCTGTCAGGGCTGAACGAGAAATAGTGCAACCCTTGATCAACGGGATTTGCAGCGTCGGCAGAGGGATTCGTCAGTTGGCGGATCAAGGTCGTGCCTGTCGAATCGTACAGCTTGATCCCGCTGTTATAGGCGACGGCCAGCATTTGCCCATTAGGGCTAAAGTTGAATGACCAGACCTGGCCCTCCAAAAATCTTGGGGCGTCGTAATGATCGCGCTTAAGGAGCACAATGCCGCGCGAGGTCTGCACAGCCAGCGTTTGGCCGTCCGGTGACCAGTCAATGTAGCCCCACTGTATACTGCCCCAGCCGATTCGCGTGCGCAGGTTGAGGCCGCTTCCCTCCGACTGTGCTGGCTGCGATGATTGTGCCGAGACTGCGGCTGGTACAGTCCACGCTGCCAGGGCCAGAGCAAACAGGATGACCGTGAGGCGAGTTTTCATGGCAACCTCCCCATGAATAGGCTTGGCATGAGCTATCCTTCTCAGTATAGAAGGAAAGACCAGGTCGTTCTCTACGACAAAGCAATGCAAACGGTACCCCGTCAATGCTTGATCCCTACGCTGTGGGGCGACCTGGCCGGGGCTTATGCTCTTTAACAAAATAATACGGTAACGAAAGGCGAGCGAGTGTGTTTAAAGCAGTGGAGGGATTATGGCAAATCCACTGGTGATAAAGCTCAATGCGGCGCAACGAGAAGAACTGGAAGAGCTGCGGGACCATGCGC
>DATGFK010000624.1:0-4478 GCA_035309185.1 Aggregatilineales bacterium | reverse complement strand
GGGCCGCCTCTGACAGTTCACCGGGGATGTTCAACATAAACGCCCGCATGATAATGATGGCGAAGGGTACTGCGTTGGTTGAATCAGCCAGGATAACGGCAATCGTCGTATTAATAATATGCAACCGACTGAACAGGGCGTATAGCGAATTTGCCACCACAAAGCCGGGAGCCATCTGCGCCAGGATCAAGGCGATAAGCAGAAACAGGCCAATCCTGGATCGGATGCGCGCCAGCGAATAGGCCGCCGGGGTTGCGATGAGCATGGTCACCACAACCGTGCCCAATCCGTAATTCAGACTTGAGAAAATAAATCCCGCAGACGTCGTAAGCGCATTGGTATAGCCCTGTAATGTAAGTTGCGGAGGGACAAATGGCGGTGGATACCGCAAGACGTCCGTCTGCGCCATGAGCGAGGACTCCAGGATCATATAGAAAGGAAATAAAAACACAGCCGTGATCAGCAGTCCAAGCAGCGTTCTAACCACTTGTCTGGGCTGCTTTGTGCCTTCAGTTTGGGGATAGATTGAAGCCAGTGTACTCAACGTCCCTCCCGCGCGGCATACCGCAGATAGATCAACCCGAACACCAGCACGACCAGCATCAAAATATCGCCAGCCGCTGCACCCAGCCCAAAGTCAAAACTGGTAAAAGAAAGGCTGTAAGCCCATGTATTGAGGGTCTGACTGACATTCGCCGGGCCGCCCCGAGTGATCGACATGATCACGTCGAATACCTTGAGTGTGTAGATAAGCCCCAGTAGCAGCACCACGGTAGACACTGGGCGCAGCAGCGGCCAGGATACATAGCGGAACTTCTGCCATGCGTTCGCGCCGTCGAGCATTGCGGCTTCATAAAGGGTATTCGGAATATTTTGCAGGCCACCATAAAGAATCACCATATTGAAGGGGATGCCGATCCAGATATTAGCGATGAGCACCGAAACAAGTGCCAGGTGTGGATCGGTCAGCCAGGCCAGCGGCTGCTGGATCAGGCCCAGAGAGCGAAGGACAAAATTGATTACCCCATAATCCAGATCGAAGAGACGCACCCAAATCGCGCCTGACACCAGGATGGGGGCCAGCCAGGGCAACAAGAACAAGCTTCGTAGGAGGCGACTCAGAGGGAATCGCTGGTTGAAGAATAAGGCGAGTGCCAGTCCGATGACGAACTGGAAAATGAGCGAGTTCAGGGTGAACAGGAACGTGTTCTGAAGAGCAACTGTGAAGTCCGGGTTGCCAAACAATCGAATGAAGTTATCGAAACCAATGAACGGCGCTTCGCCTGTAACGAATGATTTAGCCGTGTATCGCTCAAGGCTAATCACGATGTTGAGCACGATGGGATACACATAAAATATGGCTACAAACACAACAGCAGGCAGCAGGAAGACCAGCCCAATCAGTTGATGTTGCTGCTTCCAACCAAGGACCCGGGGAGCACCTGGTGCAGCGGCAGAAGCCGCTGCACCACCAACGATAGGGCCATTGGTCAGGCTCTTTCGTTGTTTTTCGATCATTGCATCGCACTCTCAGCCTGTTTTTGAGCATCGGTCAGCGCCTGTTGTGGCGTCTTTGCGCCCGTCAGTGCCGCTTGAATGGCATTCCATAGGGGCTGCGACACTTTACTGTAGTCGGGGCCCAGGTTGGCGGGCGGGCCAGGGCGAGAACGTTCTGCGGCGGCGGCGTCCACAAAGGGCTTCATGGCTGGCGTGTCTTTCGCTGCCTGGGCTGCGACGCTCTGGCGCGCAGGGATGTAGGCATTCAGTTGCGCCCAGGCAAGCATGGTCTTGTCGGACAGCAAGCAATTGACCAGCTTACCGGCGGCTTGCATATTGGCCTGGTTACTGCTCAAGGGGATGGTCAACACTTCGCCACCCATTGGGCCAGGGGCTGCGCCACCATCCGGCTTAGGGATCGGGACCACACCATAGTTGATTTTGGCCTGGTCGAGCGCCCCGAGGTTCCACACGCCATTTTGCTGCATGGCTGCTTTGCCAGCTATGAACTGGTCATCAACGTCGCCTTGATTCCACGTCACCACGGACTTGGACGCGGAACCGCTGGTCACCAGATCAGTCCAGAATTGCAACGCTTTAACACCCTCAGGCGAATCGAGCTTTTTCAAGTCTCCACCAGCGCCCCAGAACCAGGGTTCAAATTGCCAGGAACCCTCTTCAGTGGCAGGGGCGGAGAAGGCAATGCCATAGACGCCGTTGCCGGTCAGCTTGGCCGCAGTATCCTTCACTTCGGCCCAGGTCGTTGGCGGCTTGACGCCTGCTTTGTTCAGCAGATCCACGTTGTAGAACAGGGCCATGCCATTGATGCCTGGGGCGATGCCGTAGACCTTGCCATTCAGCGAACCGGCGTCGATCAGGTTTTTGTACAGGCCCGTCAAGTCCACGCCATAATCGGTGAGGACGGCCAGTGCGCCAGTGTTGGCAACTTGCTGCAAATCCGGGTTGTCAATCATCAGCACGTCGGGGAGCTGCTGCTGTTGAGCGGCCAGCAGCGTCTTCGAGATCAATTCGTCACGCGGAACTGATTGGCGATCAATGGTAATGTTATTATCGGTTCCGCATTGATTGAGGATATCTCCCCACGCCGGGCCAGACCTGCCAGCACCGCCCGAAGTGAAATAATCCCATTCAGTTAACTTGACCGCACCAGTTGCCGCTGCGGCCTGGGTAGGCGCTGGCGTCTGGGCCGCAGCGCTGCTGCTTATTGAAAGAGCCAATGCCGCTGCCAGCAGCAGGCTAACAAGGGGAAGCATTTTACGAACCATTTTTCTCTCCTAATCCTACAGAATTGGAACAATGCCTGGCAAGTACGAGGCTGCGCTGGATACCAATATCCTATGAAAGCTGTCGAATTCCCAGCAGAACTTTCAGATGATCCCGATGGGCAAAACAGCAATATGGACGCAGTACAACCCAGGACAGATTGAGTATCAATGTCTCCGGTAATTTATCAGGCTGATCCACCACCTTTCTCGGCGTGATCCGCGCCGACTTTTAAGCGGCCCAAGCAACAAGTTGAGGCAGATGGTATACTCATCTTCGGTAGCGGTACCGGAACCGGTTCCGGCACCGCTACCGAAACTCTATCACGACTCATTTCCATTGTCAAGATAGGCCACAATCGTTTATAGTTGCGGAGCGGCTAGAAGGGAAAAGAAATGCCACCCAAAAAGGCATCTAACAAAGAAATTGCATCGAACGAGGTTGAGAAAGAAAACGCGGCAGACCTGACCATTGACGATATTGCTCGGCTTGCTGGCGTATCGGTCTCGACCGTATCCCGGATACTGAACGATAAGCCAGATGTCGCGCGCGCAACCCGGCAGCGGGTCAAGCAGGTCATGGACGATCTTGGCTTTTCTCCGCACTCGTTGGCCCAGCGCCTGGCCGTTCGACGCAGCCGATCCATTGCACTGGTCTACCCGCTGGCAGACATGGAGGGTCGGGCCGACGTTGCCATCTTTATCGGAAAGGCGGCTTTTGCTGCCGAGGCGGAGAATTACCTGTTCAGTTTCGCGGCTGCGTCGCTGACGGAAAGCCGCCTGCTCAGCTTGTACCGAAGCGCGCAGGTTGAAGGGGTGATCCTGATGGAAATTCATATGGACGATTGGCGTGTAGAAGTCTTGAAACAAAATAACTATCCGTTTGTGATGATTGGTCGCTGCGCCGATAATACCGACCTGAGCTTTATCGATTTTGATTTTGAGGCAGCCATTGTGATGGCCGTGGATCATCTTGTTGGACTCGGACATCAGCGTATTGGCTTCTTCAACTCTGGAAAGTTGTATCAGGACGGCTATGGCCCTGCCGTCCGGTGTGCTTTGGGCTATGAACGAGCACGTGAAGCATACCCAGTCGAGCTTCGGCACTTCGAAATGGATAACATCCAGGAGGCTGCCGCAGCGGTCCTGGAATCCAAGGTGAGCGCCGTCATGCTAGGAATCCTGGGAACCCATTTTGGGCTACCGATTCCCGAATTCCTTCGGGCGGTTCAACATCTCGGCAGGCGCATCCCTGAAGATCTCTCAGTGATATGCCTCCAGGACGATGCCATTGCTAAAAACATGCTCCGCCCGCTGACTTCGATCACGTTCGACATCAACGTGGCTGCGGATTGGGCAACCCATACGCTCATCAATCGGCTCGAAGGGCGATACAGTGAGGTTGAACAGGTCATCCTTCCGCCGCAGCTCAATATTCGGGAAAGCACCCTGTTACAACCCTAAGCAATTGCCAGCGGGGGACAAATGTTTCGGTGAGGACAAAGGAATCATCCACTGGATGGCCTGGAAATCGGCGATGGCATGGCCGAAGACTTCGCGCTGGCGGGGATACTTCACCGGCTCCTCGAAGGCCGACTGCGCCAGCCCCACCCTTAGGGCGCCAATGCCGATTTTGCCGCTGGGGACGTGATCGGCTTCTGGCAAAAGCCCTTGCCTTCTAGCCCTGGGACATTCCCG
>DATGFK010000623.1:0-4107 GCA_035309185.1 Aggregatilineales bacterium | reverse complement strand
TTGTCCTTGCCGGGCTTGATGCGATGCGACAGGTGCAGGATGGCCGTTGCGGTCAGGGCAATGTCATCCACTGCCGCTGGAACCTGCGCTTTCAGGTAGATGGCCTGTAGGGGATGCTGCCCCGATACGTCGCGTGTGGTTACCAGGAAGGTCTGCGCTGCCGAGAGCGGGACAATGATCAGGTCGTCCTGGTCGTTTCCGCCGCCGCCACCCCCGCCCGTCTTTTGCAGGGTTCCGATGACCCGGAATGAAACGTCCCCGATGCGGATCGTCGAGCCGATGGGACTGACGTCGGCGGGAAACAAGTTCTTGACGGTGGTCTGGCCGAGCACGGCCACGCGAGCCGTCGCCGTTACATCGTCGTCCGTGAACAGTTCACCTGACGCGACCGCGCGGTTGAGGGTATCAAAGTAGCTGGCCGTCGTGCCATAGACTTGCGCGGATTCCGTATTCTGCGCATAAGTCGTGAGACGGGTAGCCAGCATCAGCGGCACGATGGATTTCACATTGGGAAGGCTAAAGGGATCGGACAGCAACGTCAGGTCTTTTTGCGTCAGCGAATTGGCAGCCAGTCGGCTGCCCCTGTCCACGGCTGGCCCGGCGAAGTCTACCTGGGGTGAGATGGCAATCAGATCGGTTCCCACGCTGAGTAACTGGCGGTTGAGGTAATCCTGAACCGAGTTGCCCAGCGAAACCAGGACGATCACCGCCGCAATGCCGATGCCGATCCCAATGGTCGTCAGCACGGCGCGCAGTTTGTTGGCAAGCAGTGAGGTCAGCGCCGACCCGACGTTATCAGCAAGTTTATTCATAGCGTAATGCCTCGATTGGGTCTTGCGACGCGGCCCGGCTGGCCGGGTACAGGCCGAAAAAGACGCCGATGACCGTGCTGACGCCGGTTGCCAGCAGCACCGCCGAAGGGGTAACTGAAAGTGACAGGCTTGGGATGGCCTTCCCGGCGATAAAAGCCACGATGGAACCAATGGCTATGCCGCCCGCCCCGCCGATCAGACACAGGACAATACTCTCGATCAGGAACTGCATGATCAGGTCGGAGTAACGCGCGCCGACGGCCTTACGCAGCCCGATCTCTCGCGTGCGCTCCGTCACTGAAACCAGCATGATATTCATCACGCCGATGCCGCCAACCAGCAGGCTGATCCCGGCGATCAGGCTAAGGAATACCGTCAGGACGCCGGTCACGCTGCCCAGGACACCCAGGATTTGATCTTGCGTAATCACGACAAAATCTTCGTCGCCCGTGTACGGGATCTCGTGACGAGCTGCCAGAAGCTGCTCGATCTGGCTCTTGACCCCGTTGGTACTGCCATCACCCGCCGACTGCGCAAAGATCATCGAGACCTTGTACTGCCCGTTGGCTGTGCGGACGGTGGAGTCGGCCATGCGCGCCTGCGCCGTGCTGATCGGGATCAACACGCTCAGGTCGGGGTTGCCGATGCCGCCTTTCTCTTGTAGCGTACCGACGATGCGGAATGGGACATTATTGATACGAATGTCCTGCCCGACTGGATCGGTGCCGCCATCGAACAGCTTGGACACCGCTGCGCTGCCCAGTACGGCGACGCGCGTCTGCTGGCTGACGTCTGTATCTTCGATGAAGCGGCCCTCCGTCAGCGGCCAGTTGCGGATGTTTTGCCAGGGCGGCGTGACGCCCAGCACCTGCCCGGTAAAGTCGTAGCCATTCTCGACCATTTTGCCGATCAAGGTGTACTGAGGCGCAACCGCCGCAATACCAGCGACGTTTTGCGGGTTAGCAATCGCCACCGCGTCGTCCATCGTCAGCGGCTTCGACTTCAGCGATTTTGCATCGGGACCAGTCGTTGGGATGGCGACGATAAACAACAGGTTGGAGCCAATAGAACTGAAAGTCTGGTTCACGTATGACTGAAAACCGTTGCCGAAACTGACCAGCGAGATCACAGAACCAATGCCGATCACCAGGCCTAACATAGTCAGGCCCGAACGCAGGCGGTTTGCTAGCAATCCACGGATTGCAATACGAAAAGATTCGATGATGCTCATGGTCTTCCTGGTAGTCTGTTAATGCGCGTGACGCGCGTAACGTGTCTGACCTAATTCGTTGCCGCAGAACCGGCTGGCCGATGGTCGTCTTGGAGAACATCTTCAAGCAAGGCTTGTTCGGATGGCCGCTCAACGCTTCCGGCGATGATCGGATTGGCAATGGGCTGGTCGGTAACGACCTCACCGTCGCGCAGCATGATCACGCGATCCGTATGACGCGCGACGAACGTGTCGTGTGTCACGAAGACTGTCGTGATGCCATTTTCGCGGTTCATCTGCTGGAATATCTTCAGGATTTCCAAACCGCTGTGCGAATCCAGGTTGCCAGTTGGCTCGTCGGCCAGCACGATGGCCGGGTTGTTGACGATGGCACGGGCGATGGCAACTCGCTGCTGCTGGCCGCCAGAGAGTTCACTGGGCATATGCGACAGGCGATTGCCCAACCCTACTGCGTCAAGGGCTGCTTTGGCGCGCTTGGTGCGCTCACGTGCGCCACCATAGATCAGGGGCAGTTCCACCTGGCGCAGTGCTGAGGTGCGGTTAAGCAGGTTAAAGCTCTGGAATACGAAGCCGATCTTCTTGTTGCGGATCTCGGCGAGCTGGCGGTCTTTGAGTTTGGCAACGTTCACGCCGTCCAGGAAATACTCGCCGCTGGTAGGCTGATCCAGCGCGCCCAGGATTTGCAGCATCGTACTTTTACCGCTGCCGGACGGCCCCATGATGCTGACAAACTCGCCCTCATAAACCCGGAGCGATACGCCATTCAGCGCGGGAACTTCGATGTCGCCCATGTGATAGATCTTGGTGATACTGCGGATGTCAATCACCGCTTTCCGTCCACGCTCATCTACCGGCGTTACGTATTCCGACTTCTCTTTTGCCATACGCTTACCTCTGCCTCACAGTACCTGACCTGACAGGCACACTTTGGACTTCTCAACCGCTCCCCAGCTACCCTTGCTTACGGGCCAACACGTGGCTCGGCCCCTACAATTGGCCGTTCCTCGTAGGGGCGAAGCCATTTCTCCGCCTAATGGATTGTTACGCGCCCGGCCCGCCGCCCGGAGGTGGCCCGAACGACAGGTTATTTTGAAGCTGCGGGGGGATCAGCGTGTCGCCCGCATTCAAACCACTTTTTACTTCCGTGACCGTGTCGTTGCGCAGGCCCAGGACGATCTCAACTTCCTTGTAACTGTTGTCGGCCTGGCGGACTGTGGCATAAGCCTTGCCGCTGGATCGATCAATACGGACGTAGCGGTTCGGGATGAGCAGTACGCCGGTCACTTTGCCGGTGATGATTGAGACGGTTGTCGTCATAGACGACAGCAGCGGCTTACCGGCGGGGTCAATCTGCACGCGGACGGTGTAAGTGACGACGCTGCCTGCTTTCGTACCGGTGTCGCTGATGCGGGTCACTTTGCCATTCAGCACAACCCCTGGCAGCGAGTCGAACTTGAGGGTCGCGTCCTGATCCAGGGCAACCTTGGCAATATCTACTTCGTCAACCGGCAGGTCAACGTAGTAAGCGCTGGTATCCAGGATGATCGCTGCGGCGCCGGGCGGAGTCTGCTGGCCCACGTTCAGGTTCATCTGGGCGACCACACCGTCGAACGGCGCGACCAGGTTCAGCTTGTAGAGGGTTGCTTTGGCCTGGTCAAGCGCAGACTGCGCCGCCTGGATGTTCGCGTTCGCCCCGGCAACGTCCTGCTTATTGCCCCCTTCCAGCAGCTTGCTGAGCGCATTTTGTGCCGCCACAACCTGCGCCTGCGCCGAGGAGATGGCACCCTGGTTCCCGGTCTGGTTCTGTGCGCCTTCCAGGTTGGACTGGGCGATAGATACGCCGTAGTCCTTGGCCTGGATCTGCGAATTCTCGGCGGTGTCCGAAGGTATTTGGTTTGCCTGTGACTTTGCCTGTGAAGAGAATGGCCCTGTGACGGAATTGAGGTCGTTCTTCGCCTGGACATCGGCATCACGCTGGAGTTCCTGCGCCCAAAGCTGCGTTTTGGCAATGCCTACGTTGATGTCGGCGATCTGGGCCTGGACGTGATCTACACTGCCCTGCGC
>DATGFK010000622.1:0-3407 GCA_035309185.1 Aggregatilineales bacterium | reverse complement strand
GCCCCTTGAACGGGTGTGGGCGGCTGCGAGGTTGGAGTCGCAGGCCCCGCAGGAGCGTTTGATGCTGTTGGGATAATCAACACCTGGCCCACAAAGATGTGAGAGGGATCGGAAATACCATTGGCGGCAGCAATCGCTTCCACTGTCGTCCCGTACTGAAGGGCGATCCGGAACATGTCTTCACCCTGCTGTACCGTATGTGTCGTCTGCCCTGGCTGCTGAGATTGTTGCGCTCCAACCTGAAACGTTCCGAGCAAGATCAATATCACTGCGACTGCCGTAATGCCTGCCCTACGAGCCAACGACCGCATAGATGACCCCTTCAATTTTATAACTACCGGGAAATGACTGCGCGCAAAAATCTTGACCGATTCAAGTTACACCCGGATTGCCCTAACGTCAAGCATTTTAGCTACATGCAAATCAACAGGTTCAATGTTAGCAATCTGAAATCGGACGCAAAGAGGCGGTAACATCGTACGATGTATAATCCAATGCTGATTGAATACGGGGTAATCAGTGTTTGAGCATTTGACAAACGAGAGTCCACTGCCGCTTTCGCTTTATCTACACATCCCATTTTGCCATGTACACTGCACGTACTGTGCCTTTAACATTGCAACCCGTGCTGAGGCGTATATTCCAGCCTACGTCGCCGCAATGGTGAACGAGCTGCGCCTCCTGGGACAGGTCCCGCAAGCGCCGATCCATACGATCTACTTCGGCGGCGGGACGCCAAGCCTGCTCTCGACGGAACAGGTGAGCCAAATCATAACGGCCTGCTGTGACAGTTTTGTCGTCAGTCCTGACGCTGAGATCACCCTCGAAGCAAACCCCGAAAGCTTGAGTACGAATTACCTGGCCGCGCTTCGCGCTGCCGGGGTCAACCGCCTGAGTATCGGGATGCAGTCGGCACGGCCAGAGGATCTGCATCTGTTCGCCCGCCAGCATGACCTCAATGACGTCAGCCTGGCCGTGCGCGGCGCGCGCAAAGCAGGCTTTACGAACGTGAGCCTCGATTTGATTTACGGCGTTCCCGGTCAGACCCTCGCTGCCTGGCGGGAAAGCCTCGAAGCCGCGCTGGCGCTTGGGCCCGATCATCTCTCGCTGTATGCGTTGAGCCTCGAACAGGGCACGGCGTTGAATCGCGCTGTGGAGCGAGGTTGGAAACTACGCCCTGACGATGACCTGGCCGCCGATATGTACGAGTTAGCCGATGGTCTCCTGAGCGATACAGGGTTAGCTCAATATGAAATCAGCAGTTGGGCGCGTCCGGCTGCCCAGGCACGTCATAATCTGCAATACTGGCGCAATTTGCCGTATCTGGGAGTCGGGGCTGGCGCACATGGCTATGCCGCTGGCCTTCGATATGAGGTTGTCCGGCCCTTCAAACAATATATCGAACATGCGGCGGCCCAGGAGAATCCCCTGCCCTTCCCGCTGACCGAAACCGTCGAGCGAGTTGAGCCAATTGATCTGCGCACAGCCATGTCCGAACATATGATCACCGGTCTGCGGCTACTGGACGAAGGGATCAGTATTCCGGGCTTCCAGGCGCGCTTTGGCGTGCCAATCGAAGCGGTTTTTGGCCCCGCGCTCGAACGTCTCGTAGACTATGGGATGCTGTACACCTGTGAGAATTCGATCCGCCTCACACAGCGCGCCAGGCTGGTCAGCAATCAGGTCTTCGTGTACTTTATGCCAGAACCAACAGACCAGCCGGAGTCGCTGGCGCTGGTAAATTCAGGGGAGTCGACGGATGTTTATCACGTTTGAAGGTCCGGAAGGCAGCGGCAAGAGTACACAGGTGCCGCTTCTGGAAAAACACCTCGCCAGCAAGGGCTTTGATGTTGTTGCCGTACGCGAACCCGGAGGAACACCCATTGGCGACCAGGTTCGGGACGTGCTGCATGATATGAAGAACCAGGAAATGCACCCCCATACGGAACTGCTGCTGTATTCAGCGTCCCGCGCCCAAATCGTCGCCCAGGTCATCCGACCTCACCTGGAGCGCGGCGGCATCGTGATTTGTGATCGCTATGCAGACAGCACGATGGCCTACCAGGGCTACGGGCGTGGCCTTGCCCTGGATTCCCTCAGACAGATCACGCAGTTCGCCACCGGCGGCCTCGTTCCCGATTTGACTGTGTATCTCGACCTGGAACCCGAAGTTGGTCTGAATCGGCGTAACGCAAGCGGCGTCGAGTGGAACCGGATGGATAGCCAGACGCTCGACTTTTACCGTCGCGTCTGCGACGGCTATCAAGTCCTGATCGCCGCTGATCCCACGCGATGGGTTTCGATTGATGCCCGGCAGAGTGTCGAAGCAATTTCAAGTGCCATCATCAACACTGTAGAGGCACGGCTAAGGGCCACTTCGAGACTTTAGGCGTCTATTCTTGTATGTGACATCAGATAATCTTTGAATTGATCCCGCAGTGCCGTTTTCAGGAACTTTCCCGTCGGCGTCCTGGGAAGGGCTGGCACGAACACCACATCATCGGGTATGCGAGTTTTATCAAAACGTGAAGCAATGAAGCGCAATAATTCACTGCCAGTTGCCTTTGCATTGTCTTTGAGCACAACAACGGCCAACGGACGTTCCACCCATTTTGGATGCGGAACGGCAATCACGGCGGCTTCAGCGACTGCCGGATGTTCCATCAAGGCATTTTCCAGTTCTACCGAGCTGATCCACTCACCACCCGATTTGATCAGGTCTTTGGCGCGGTCAGTAATCTTCATGTAGCCTTCAGGATCAATCGTAACAATGTCGCCAGTACGGAACCAGCCATCCTTCGTCCAGTTCGTCGGCGGTTCCCCGGATTCGTGGTAGGAGGCTGCAACCCAGGGGCCGCGTACCTGCAATTCACCCATCGTTTCACCGTCCCACGGCGCTTCGCCAATTTCACTCATGGCCCGAATGTCCACATAGGGGATAGGCAGTCCCTGTTTGGCGCGATAGGCGTATTGCTCGTCTTCCGAAAGATTGTCCATGGTGCTTTTGAGCCTGGAGAGGGTTCCCAGCGGCGTGGTCTCGGTCATGCCCCAGGCGTGGACAACCTCCAGGTTGTGTTTGTCGAAGGCCCGAATCATCCCTTCAGACGCGGCAGAACCGCCGACAACCATCCTCATGCCAGGCGACAACTTCCATCGGGCGGGGTTTTTCTCGAGCGCGTCCAGGATAGTCATCCATATCGTCGGAACACCCGCGCTAATCGTTACTTTTTCCTGCTCAAAAAGGTCAAGCAGACTTTCCGGGTCAAGGTGTGGCCCTGGATAAACTTGCTTTGCGCCCATCATTGTACAGGTAAAAGGCAAACCCCATGCGTTGACGTGGAACATCGGTACCACGGGCAACACCACGTCGTGCTGGCTGAAATTCAGCGCGCAGGGCATACATTCTG
>DATGFK010000621.1:0-5779 GCA_035309185.1 Aggregatilineales bacterium | reverse complement strand
AAACCCATGATCAGGAGGAGCGGTTTGCCTGCTCCAAACGAGTCCCAAAATATTTTCGCCCCCTGATTTTGCACAAATGGCATCTTTGATCCTTTCACGAGCAAAATTTCTTTGCACACAGTTTAGCGCGTTGACGCGCTGATCTCGCCTGGGGAGTTCGCCAACGGTCTCAGGGCGGGACTCCAGCAAACGTAAACTAAACGTGTTCGCGATATGGCTCCCAATTAGTTTCCTGCCTCGCGCCCGTAGCCCAAACTTTCCCGGACAAGGTACTCGTAGCTCTTTTCGACAGCCTCCAGCATGTCCGTTGCACAGCGATCCAGTTCGACGAACAGCCACTTCGCCGTCTCCTGCGCTGCCTTCCCAATGGACACGATGTCCAATTTGCCCTCGCCAAAGGCAACCATCGGAGCCTCGCGCACACATGGCCCATCTTTGATGTGCAGCAGCGGCGCTCGCTTGCCCAGCGTCCGAATCACATCCACCGGATCGGCGCCCGCCGTGCGTGCCCAATAAGTGTCCACCTCGAAGATAATGTCGGGCGATAGACCATCGCGCAGGATGTCGGCGGCGTACTGGCCGTCAATCTTGCCATATTCGAACCAGTGATTGTGATAGCCGAACGTCAGGTTGTGTGCCTTGCAGACGGCGTTTGCCTCGTTGAGCAGGTCGCGCGCACGGCTGATGCCGTCTACAGATTGATAGTACGTTTCGGGATCGAGCCAGGGGCAGATCAGCGTATCGGAGCTGACGGCAAGCACATTGTCGAGAATTTGGGTTTTGTCGGGGCCGAGTGGCAAGGGGCTATGAGCGGAGACAACCTTCAGATCGAGGGAACGAAACACAGCGGCGGCCTGGGCAGGCGTCGTGCCCGGAAAGCCCGCCGTTTCGACGCCGAGATAACCCATCTGGGCAACCTTGCGCATCACGCCAGGAAAATCTTTGGCAAGGTCTTCGCGAACCGAATAGAGTGCCAGTGCAATTGGAATAGCCACGGCTGAATGCTCCTTCATGCGAAACAAGCAAGACTCACCAGGCAGCAAGTCTAGCAAAGGTGGCGCTTTTCCAACAGGTGCGGATCACATTGCCGTGCAGTATTCAATTGTCAGCCCAGGCGGTAGACAGCGGCGATGGATCAGGATTTGCTGGCAGAGTGGGAGGCTGAGACACTGGAGGCGGGCAGTGGAGGCTGGACTGCCGCGCAGACCAGGTGCCAGATCGTCCTGGCGCCCTTGTAGGCTGGGAATGCGTCTCCGCTGTGGAATTCTCGAACAGTCGCTTCCCGGTGCAGCACCGGCGGCATCGGCTCAATGCTGACCACGGCATAAGTGCCCGTGACCGAAACGCGCTGTCCACTCTGGTAAAGGGTGCTTTTCCAGGTCATGGGGTCTCCTTTTTGCTATTCGATAGGAAGGGAATAAGGGAAAAAATAAGTCCGTGAATTATTGTACAATCGAGCTTGAAGTTACCAATGGGACTTCGGTACCATTGGGGTTAACAAAAGGCTTGCGAAAAGTCGTGAATGGACGGCCTTTTTTTTGCGAACTTGCGCGTCTGCCTCCTGTGCGGATAACATTGGCGCGCAGGGGGGCAACAGTCGTTCGTGAGGATGCCGTTGCCGGTATCCGAAGGGACGTGTTTCTGCACGTCCGCCTGAGAGTCGTTGCCTGATGCGTAACCAACTGAAGCCCTTCCAGGGGCCGCGTCTTGTCTTCTTTGCCGGCATTATTCTTGCCACATTTCTGATCCTCGTCTTCCGCCTGTACGAATGGCAGGCGGTAGACTATCAACAGTTTGAGCAGGGCGCCGAATCGAACGCGATCCAGACTGTGCCTCTGCCCGCGCCTCGCGGCGTGATCTATGACCGCTACGGCGTCGCGCTGGCGCTCAATGCGCCCGCCTTCAATGTCTCGATCATCCCGGCCAACCTGCCCGACGATCCGGATCAGTCGCTGGCCGTCCTCAACCGGCTCTCGGCCTTGATTGACGTGCCCGCCACGCGGGCCTCCGCCGATGCTGCCGGGCGCAAGAACGAACGCAGCCTGGACGAAATGGTCACCGAGGGCGAGGGCATTGCGCCGTACCGAGCTGTCGTCGTCAAGACCGACATCCCGCAGAACATTGCCCAACAAATCCTGGAAGATATCCAGAATATGCCTGGCGTCAACGTGGCGCAGCCCGCCGCAGTCCGCCAGTACCCAACCGGCGAACTGACCTCGCAGATCGTGGGCTACCTGGGGCCAATCAGCGCGGCAGATGCGGAAAAGCTGGCCGCCACCGGCTACAACCCGGCCTTTGAGCGGGTGGGCTACGCAGGCGTCGAAGCTGCGCTGGAAACTCAATTAGCCGGAACACGCGGCACGGAAACTCGCCAGGTGGACGTGGCCGGGCTGCCTGTTCGTGTCATCAAGCGCACCGACCCCATCGCCGGAAAAAACGTCAAGCTGAGCATTGACCTGGCTTTGCAGCGCGGGGCAGAAGAAGTGCTGACCAAGCAGATCAACCACATCAACCTGACCACCGATCCGAGCGGGCCAAAGACGATCACCCAGTCGGGGGTTGTGATTGCCCTCGATCCGCAGACCGGCGAAGTCCTGGCGATGGTCAGTTGGCCGACCTACGACAACTCTCGTTTTGCGCGTAACATTGACGCCACTTATTATTTTGACGTTCTGGACGCGCCCTTTGATCCGCTGTCCAACCATGCGGTCAGTTCGCTGTACCCGCCTGGCTCAACCTGGAAGACCATAACGGCGGGCGGCGTTGCGGAGGACAAGATCATCGCCCCAGCCTCGTTCCTGAACGATCCGGGCGTGCTGTACGTGACCAACAGTTTTGCCCCCAATGACCCTGGCAGCCGTCAGAAATTTGTGTGCTGGTTCCCGCAAGGACACGGGGCTGTAGACCTGATTCACGGCATCGCCTGGAGTTGTGACGTGTACTTCTACCAGGTCGGCGGCGGCAACCCGGCTGTTTCACCGCAGACCCTCAAGCCCGGCGGCCTGGGCATCGAAAACCTGGATCGCTACGCCACGATGTACGGCATCGGCACCCGCGAAGGCGTCGAACTCCCCGGCGAAGTCTCTGGGCGAATGCCTGACCGGGACTGGAAACGCCGCAACTATGGCGAAAGCTGGTCTACGGGCGACACGTACAATGCCGCCTTCGGCCAGGGTTACGTGACCGTCACGCCTCTCCAACTCGTCAACGCCGTGGCTTCTATCTCCAACGGCGGCACGCTCTACCAGCCGACGGTCATCAATAGCTGGGTGGACTCAGGTGGAAATGTGCTGCAAGGCTTCCAGCCCAAAGTCCTGCGCACCATTGCGCCGCCTGCCCAGGGTGGGAACGCCGTGTTGAGCGCCCGTGAAGACATGTTCATCCAGGGCAAAAAGAGTTTGGCCTGCGCCTGCGATCCGAGCAGTCCCTACCTTGACCCCACTTCCGATGTGTATGACGCCAAAATGCCCAAATGTACGGCGGATTTCGTTAAGAATTACATCGCCACCGTCATGCTGGATCGCACGCAGCCGTGGGATGTGAACAACGACTACAGCGCCAACAATCCCAACCTCCAGCCTGTGAAATACACCGTCAATATCCCCTACGATGGACCACCTGCGCGCGGGCAGCCAGGCGCCGATGACCCGACCAACTGGAACATCCCGATCTATCGCGCCCTGTGCGATCCGCGACAGTTCAAACCCGACTATCAGCCGGCGTTCATCAGCACAGACAACCTGAAGATCGTCCAGCAAGGGATGCAGGGCGCAGTCCAGTTCGTAGGGGGGACAGTTCACGACGTGGATGTGAAGCGGCCCTACTATCCTGACCCTGTACAAGCTGGGAAAACCGGCACAGCGGAATTCTGCGACGACATTGCAAACAAGCAGGGCTTGTGTCACCCAGGTAGCTGGCCCTCGCACGCCTGGTTTGTCGGCTATGCGCCGTTCGATAAGCCAGAGATCATCATCGCAGCCTTTGTGTATAACGGTGGTGAAGGGTCACTTAACGCGCTGCCTGTCGTGCAGGCGACGATGAACTGTTATTTTGAGTTGAAAGCTGAACGTGCCCGCACCAGTAACCCCGGCGCGGTAGCACCGTGCAGTGCCAAGCTGTACTGGGAATCCGGCCAGAGCACGGCGGAAGCGGCTGTCCCTGGCGAATAAGACGATGTTGCTATCCAGGATCGCCGCAAGGTTACGCACGACGCTTGCCCGCTTCAAGAATCGGCGAACCGTCATCATCCTTTTAATTGCCGCCTTTGTTGCCTTCAACGCGCTAGCGGGCGTGGTTTACAGCTACGGACAGACTGACCGCGCGGCGCCGTCCGATGTGATCGTGATCCTGGGTGCGGGGGTACATCCTGACGGAAGCCCGACGCAGGCTCACATGCGCCGCGTGGCCCACGCCATCACACTGTATCGCCAGGGCCTTGCGCCGTACCTGCTGTGTACAGGCGGCTATGACCGTCCATCTGACGTTAAAACCGAAGCCGAAACCTGCGTCGAATTACTCGAACTTGCGCAGGTGCCCAGCCGCGCGATCCTGCGCGAAGACCTGAGCACCAGCACAGAGGAGAACGCGATCCAGGCGCACAAAGTCATTGCGGCGCACGATCTGAAGAGCGCCATCCTGGTCAGCGACAACTATCACCTGCTGCGGGCGACGATCCTGTTCCAGATGTATGGAATGAGCGTCAGCACCAGCCCAGCACAGGCCAGTATGGGGCCAATAGACTGGAAGCGCGGGGTATTCAGTGCCTACCGCGAGGTGCTGGCGTTGGGCTGGTTGGCCGGGAAATCGCTGCTGCACCTGCCTTTCGCCAGGACACCGAAAGGGTAATAGACCTTAAAACCCCGGCTCAAGAAAAGACAAGCCTTCGGCAAAATTACGAATTATCTGCCCCATGATGCGGCCAAGACGCAGAAGGAGACCTGGCCTTGGGAAGACGCATCCGGGTTTGTACATACCGTGTTTATCCACTGATCCAGGCGTTGAGCGGCTTGCGCATGGATCTCGTCGGGCAGATACCAGTCGCTGCTGTACATCCGTCCCGTGATCCGGGCGGCTGCCTGCCGGGCCGTTATCGCGGGCCGAGCGTACTCCAGCAGTTCGACAATCTCGGTGCGCGCGCCGAGCGTTTCCAGAAAAGCGCGCAGGTCGTCATCTGACGCGCGGTTGAAGGGGCGCGCTGCATTGCGATTGAATCCCAGGTCGTGCAGAATTGCGTTCCATTGCTCATTAACCTCTGTATCGGCATCAGAAGGGTGCTTTTCTGGGGCATGGTCCCTGGCTGCCCAATCGTCGGTTGAGATCAAGAGCCACCCCTTTTGCTTGAGCACGCGATGGCTCTCGCGCACAAGAGCCTGCCAGTTCTGGATCAGGTGGAACACGTGAACGGCTATCAGAATATCGTAACTGGCAGACTTAAGAGGCAGCGGATGGGTCACATCGGCTTGCAACAACAGGCAGCGGGCGGTACCGTGTGGCTTATTCGGACGCGCCGCCAGTTGGCTTAACTTCTCGTCGAGTTTCGCCATCATGGGGATGGAAATATCAACGCCGTCATAATCATAGCCGGCTTCCAGGAAAGGCAGCGCGATCCGCCCGGTGCCGATCCCCAGTTCCAGGAAACGAGTTGTTTTGGCAGCGCCGGTATGCGACAGGATGACATCGCGTATCTGTTCCGCGACACCTGGCAAAAAGCCACGGGTTTCATCGTAATAATCCACTGCGCGATCAAAGGAAATGATCGTCATCGGCACTTTCTCCAGTG
>DATGFK010000620.1:0-8623 GCA_035309185.1 Aggregatilineales bacterium | reverse complement strand
CCGAACCAGTGACGGTACCCACTGCGACGAGGGTGTTGAAAGTTCCCGCCACCAGAGACAGGCCGTCAGCCTTGATAATCGCACCGGACGGGTTGCCGCCCGCAGGCACCACCAGGATCGAAGCGGCTGCGGCTGGAACGTCGAATCCGCCGTAAGGCGCTCCATACTTCAGGCCCTGGATCAAGGGGCTGCCATCGGCCTTCAGAATGTCAACAGCCGGGGCATCTTTGATGGCATGGATGGCCGTAAAACGAATATTTCCCGGCGCTAATGGCCCCAGGTCATCGTCATAAAGGCCTAGCTCCAGGGCATTCGCCGTGCCTTGCAGGACGGCAGTTTGCGACTGTCCTGCCGCCAGTGTAACCTGGCCTTTGAACACGGCGCTGGTCGTGCCCGTAGCCATGACTGCAATGGCGTGATTGCCGGGAGCCAGATTCAAGTAGCGCGTGTTCGTGGCATAGTCCAGAGACAGGACTGCTGACTGGTTGTCAATCGCCACGTCAACGGCTGGTGCGCCGGGAACGGCATGGACAAAGCGCAAACGCCCGCCTGCCGACGCGGCCTGGGTCACACCCGACTGCATCGTCAACGCCAGGGCAAAGACCAATGCGAGCCAGGGCGTTAGAGCGCTGCGACGTATCTTAAACTGCATAGAAAAATCTCCTTGTCGTTTTTGCGACAGCAGCCCGTGAATGCTCACACGAGTCTCACGGTATGAGGCCGCTATCAGGTTCCCTCTTGCCATTGATTCAGGTAATGTTCCTGTTCAGAGGTCAGGTTATCAATGCGCACGCCGAGCGCTTCGAGCTTCAAACGGGCGATCTCCTGGTCAATGGCTTCCGGGATTCGATGTACTGTCTTGTCGAGGTGATCCGCGTTCTTGACCATATATTCTGCGCCGAGTGCCTGGTTCGCGAAGCTCATATCCATAACGCTTGCCGGGTGGCCTTCGGCAGCGGCAAGGTTGATCAGGCGACCCTCGCCTAGCAGATTAATCAGGCGACCATCCTTAAGCGTATACTGCTGAACAAAGGGGCGAACCTGGCGCGGAGCGCCTTTTGACAGCTTCTCCAGGGCCGGGATGTTGATTTCGACGTTGAAGTGGCCGCTGTTGGCGACCAATGCGCCGTCCTTCATGGCCTTGATGTGTGACTCGTCTATCACATTGATGTCGCCGGTAGCCGTGATGAAGATGTCTCCGATCTTCGCAGCATCGGCCATTGGCATCACCGGGAACCCGTCCATAACCGCTTCCAGCGCCTTGAGCGGATCGATCTCGGTGACGACGACATGCGCACCCATCCCGCGAGCGCGGCTGGCGATCCCGCGCCCACACCACCCGTAGCCGCCCACGACGATCAAGCGTCCGGCCAGCAGAATGTTGGTGGCACGAACAATGCCGTCAATTGTGGATTGGCCGGTGCCATAGCGGTTATCGAACATGTGCTTGGTGTTGCTATCGTTGACGGCCATTACCGGGAACATCAAAGCTTTGTCGGCGGCCATTGCCCGCAGCCGGATGATGCCAGTGGTTGTTTCTTCGGTGCCGCCAATGACGCTCGACAACTGGTCTTTGCGATTCTTGTGCAGTTCGCTGACCAGGTCGGCGCCGTCGTCCATCGTTACGTGCGGCTTGTGATCGAGTGCTTTCCGCAGGTGATCGTAATAGGTGGCGTTGTCTTCACCCTTGATGGCGTACACGGGAATTTCATAATTCATGACGAGCGAGGCGGCAACGTCATCCTGCGTAGAAAGGGGATTAGACGCGCACAGCACGATGTCGGCTCCCCCGGCCTGCAAAGTTGCCATGAGGTTCGCGGTTTCCGTTGTAACGTGCAAACAGGCGGCGACGCGCAATCCCTGGAGTGGTTTTTCCTTGCTAAAGCGTGCCCGTATCTGATCCAGAACGGGCATTTCCTGGGCGGCCCAATCAATGCGGAACTTGCCGCCCGGAGCAAGGTTCGTGTCCGCGACATGGAAGTCTGATGACATGCAGTCTCCTGAATGATGATAAGCGATTGAAAAAGGCGTCATTTGGACCCGGCGCAAAAGACTGAGCCGGGTAAACGGAGATTAATTGTAACAAATCCCCCACAGCCAAACCAACAATCACGATATTTAGGCGGGAAAGCGTCAGGGAAGAGTCAGGTTTGGGTTAATCTTTATCGTGTTGTTGACGGTCCGCCCCCAGCCGCCCGCGCCTGTTTCCAGGCCTTTGCCAGGAGTACATATTTTTCATATTCGTACCACGACATCAGCACACTCAGCCTCAGCCCATGGATTCCATCACGGTAGCCTTGTAGTTCAAGGAAACGCCAGCGGAAATGGCGAAGCGGCTGAAGAATATAATTCTGGGGCTTGACACGGATACCTTGCCGAAACAGGTCACGCGCGGCAAATTCGGTATAACGCTGCTGCTTGTCTATGAACTGCGCCAGGTCGCGATAGTTGTAGTGAACGAGTGGCGTTTGCAGGTAGCCTGCCTGGCCGTCCAGCACAACCAGCTCGTGTACGTCGCGCGAGGTGTCATAGTGCGCTTTTTCGCGCCGCAGCAAACGCAACTGATAGTCGGGGTACCAGCCCGTATGGCGCGTCAGCTTTCCGAAGATGTAATTGTGACGTGGCACCCAGTAACCGGAAATTTCTGGGGCGGCGGTACACTTGCGTATCTCCAGTCCCTGCTCGTGGCTGGATCGCTCGTCGGCGTCCACAAAATAGACCCACTCGTCGCCCCCAGTCTGCAAGGCGGCATTGCGCTGCCCTGTATAACTGTCGAACTTGCGTTGTTCGACGCGCGCCCCGGCGGATTTGGCAATATTGACAGTATCGTCGGTGCTGAACGAATCGAAGACCAGGATTGAATCCGCCCAGCGCAGGCTTTCGATACAATCTTCAACGTTGTGGGCCTCGTTGCGGGTCAGAATAATGGCGCTCAGGCTCATTGCCGATTATCGCTTCCGGGGCCTACGCTGCCCGAAGCCGCCATTGCTATGACCTGCTCGCAGGCACGAACCAGCGCTTCACGCTCCTGGCTGGCGACAGACCCGTCACGTTGAATCAGTCGGATTTTGCGCTGCATTCCCGCCCGCACCAGCAGCCGGGCGACGGCAAGTTTGGGCGACGAATAGTGCTTGGCGTACAGGCGGAGACGGCTGGACCACAGGTTGACGATGCTACGTGGACGTACCTGGCTCGTGCTGCGCCCTTCCAGGTGGGTAATCCGCGCCTGTGGGACACAGTAGATTTGCCACCCTGCGCGCTTGATTCGAATACTCCAGTCAATTTCTTCACAGTACATAAAGAACTGTTCGTCAAATAAGCCAGTCTCCTCAATGGCTTCCCGCCGCAAAAACATGGTTGCGCCCAGTGGATGATCAACAGGAAAAGGTTTCCCACCGCTATAGCGCTGTCGGCTGTACCGACCATTCAGGCGACTCTCATACAGGCGACCAGGGACAGGGAACAGGTCAATCACGATTTGCCACAAACCTGGAAATCCGAAGGCCCCATGCTGGAACGATCCGTCCTCATAGGCCAGTTGCGCCCCCAGCAGGCCAGCGTGTGGTAGCGAGAACAGCGCGTCCCACAAAATCCGCAGGGCGCCGGGCTGTACGAGTGTATCCGGGTTCAGAAGAAATACGGCCCCCGGGCCGGTTGGATTCGGCATGGGATCGTCACAAAAGCCTAATTCGCGCAGGGCGACGTTATTCGCTGCGGCGAAACCAAGATTTTCTGATTGCGCCAGCAAACGCACCGCCGGGAAATCTGCGCGGATCGCTTCTAGCGTACCATCCGATGAACCATTGTCCACGACATACACTAGCGCGTCGAGACCTGCGGTTTTCACATCATCAAAGATCGTGCGCAGCGCATTAAGAATGACGCCACGCACGTTCCACGCGACCAGTATTATTGCCAGATCGGTCATTGCGACAGTATTTACGGCCCCAGCACGGCAAAATTGATGCCAAGGTTAGAAAAATCCGTGTGGTTCTGCGTGAAGTCCGCGTTGGTGGCGGGAGCGAGTGAATCTGCCGTAACCAGTCCTTGCAAAGCATCCAGGTTATTACGGAACAGGTCGGAAATCGTATCCGAGTCATTGCGCGGTACGGTGAGCGACGTCATTAGCCCGCCGAACGGAAGCTCTGGTGAGGTCGCCAGGACTTTTACGGTCTTGGTCACGTCCGAAACGTTGGGAATTTTGTAAGTCGCCAGGGTTCCGGATGGAATGGCTGCCACGCACGCATTGTCGGACACGTCCGAAACCATCGCGTTGGGGTCGCTGTAATCCTTCACAGTATGGAAGGCCAGGAAGGGATCGAACCCCGTCGTACGCAACATAATGACGGGCAGCACCCAGCTCACCACGTCGGAGCGGTTCAAGCGGCAAAACGTGCGAGTAGTAGCACGCGCGCGTAGGGCAGCAAGCGTATCAATGGCGGCAGCCGGGCTTACAATCAGATCGGATTTGACGCCTGTTGCTGCGCCTTGTTTGATCTGAAGAGTCACATTGCCGCAGCCTTTGGCCTGCGCTGCCAGGAGCGTCCAGCCGTCTACCCAGGCAAAGGTGGGGACTGAGCCGCATAACGTGTCGACTAAGTCGGCGTCTGAAGATGCTGTAATTTCCTTGAAGTTCAATCCCGTGTGATCCTTCAAGAAACCTTCCAGCGAGGCTGGATCTACGTTGCTGTCCGGTGGTGGCAAGATGACGATCTGATAGGGTCGATCTGCCGACCCATACGGCGCTTGCGACGGCACTGGCGGCAGCGGTGTAAACCTCGGCGTATTTGTCGGCGCAGGCAGGGGAGTTGGAGGAGGCGTTGCCTGTCTTCCCCCGCACGCCGTCAGCACAAGGACACTAAGCGCCAGCACGGCGAGTGGCATACGCTGATCATTGCGACGAACTCGATTGGGGTTAATAGTTCATGCTCCACGGATTCATCACGGCGCATTCGCGGCGGATTTCTGAAACCCGCCATCCGCTAATAGTACAGAACTTGGGGCTGCACCGCAAGCGATTGACGGTGCCGATAACGAGATGTCGAACGCCTTTGTCCCCGACAGGCGCAGTGGGTGGATGCGCTATGCTTAGCTACTACGCCTGTCCCTTTCAGGGCGCTCTCCGCGCTCGGATTTCTCGCCGCGTTCCATCGGCAGCGCGTATTGCAGCGCATCGTGCAGACTGCGCACGGGAACCGCCTCGATCCCCGGCGGCAAGGGGTCTCCACGCCGCATCATTTTGGGGATCAGGCAGCGTTTGAAGCCAAGCTTGGCCGCCTCGCGGAGCCTCGCCTGAAGCTGCGCCACGGCCCGCAGTTCTCCACTGAGGCCCACTTCACCGATAATCGCTAGGTCGGCGGGCACTGGCTTATCCCAGACACTCGAGGCGATAGCGACGGCGATGGCGAGATCTGCTGCCGGTTCGTCAATAGTCAACCCGCCCACCACGTTGACAAATACGTCCTGCTCGGCCATCCGCAAACCAACGCGCCGCGCCAGCACGGCAGTTAATAATTGAAGGCGATTGAAGTCCACGCCATTGGCTGTGCGGCGTGGATTGGGATAAGCAGTCTGGCTGACCAGCGCCTGCACTTCAACCAGCAGCGGGCGTGTACCTTCCATCGTCACGGCGATGGAAGAACCAGACGCACTGATCATCCGCTCCGCCAGGAACGCCTCGGACGGGTTGGGGACTTCAACGAGTCCTTCGCTGCGCATTTCGAAGACGCCCACTTCGTTGGTTGCCCCAAAGCGGTTCTTGACGCTGCGCAAGAGCCGGTAGGCATGGAATGGGTCGCCTTCCAGGTACAACACGGTATCTACGATGTGTTCGAGCACACGTGGGCCGGCGATTGCGCCTTCTTTCGTCACGTGGCCGACGAGGAATACGCTGATCCCGGTTGTCTTGGCAAGTGTTTGCAGGCGGGCCGCGCATTCGCGTACTTGCGTCACTGTGCCCGCCGACGAAGGTTTGTCGTCGCTGTACGTGGTCTGAATCGAATCGACGATGACGATCTGAGGCTGGATGCTTTGAACATGTTCCATCATCACTTCGAGGTTGGTTTCCGTGACCAGGAACAGGTCGTCAGCGCTCAGACCTAGCCGCTGTGCGCGCATTTTGATCTGGCGCGTGCTTTCCTCGCCGGAGATGTAGAGGACTCTGCCAACAGTTTGCGCAAGGAGCGTGGAGATCTGGCTCAGGATCGTGGTCTTGCCGATTCCCGGCTCGCCTCCAAGAAGGATCACACTTCCCGGCACAATCCCGCCGCCCAAAACACGTGAGAATTCTTCCATCGCCACCGGGAAGCGCGGGCTTTCGTCCATTGAAATGTCTTTAAGGCGCGTGGGTTCGGAGCGACCCACAGCGGCGGCAATGGCGCTGCGGGCGTTGGCTTTCGGCGTTTCCTTTTGTTCGATGACCTCTTCGAGCGTGTTCCACTCGCCACACTGCGGGCATTTGCCCATGTAGCGCAGTGATTTTTTACCACAATTCCGGCAGACGTAGTAGGTCTGTGTTTTTGCCATTATTGCTCTCGCGGGAAAACCCGGCTAGTGAACAACGATCGCCCCGATTTTACCCCGTCACGGGGCCAGAAGCGACCTTCACAGTCGGTATTCTCCGCATATATGTCTGCACTGGCAGCGATATTTGATCCCGCGAAAAGAAATCGCGTTTGCTGAGCTTCAATTCGTCGGTAGTGTATTCTGGAAACTGAACGATTTCAGGAGCGCTGTACAACTACCGCCGTGCTTCGCACAGGGCGGCACATCGCCGAGGACTATTGGCATCGTGCCGGGCTTATCTCCTGGGCGGGGAAGAGTCTCGAAGGTCGCCCCATTATCGCGTAAATTCTCGATGATCAGTGGCAGCGCGGTGATGCTGGATCGTGACCAGTCATGGATCAGAATGACAGTGCCGTCGCCCCAACCATACGCGCCGAAATCTTGCACTTCCGTCGCCCCGTACAGCGCATTGTACAACGCGCCATAAGGCGTCACCCCGCCCGAATCATGGGTAGCCGATGTCCAGTTATAGGTGATCACATCCGGCAGCGGTATGGCATGGATCGCCCCGCCCGGCCAGCGAAAAAGCTTCACTGGCAGTTCGATATCCCACTGTCCGGCCAGACCGCCCAACGCATAGCGGATAGCAGCATCCGTCTCGGCGTATTTGGCGAGCACCAGGGAATCGGGGGGATTCACCGGAGACATGATAATGGGGTCGTGGAAAACCAGGTGGTTGCCGATGTGGTGGCCTTCCAGGATTTCGCGGCGGAGATATTGCTCGTTGCCGTGAATATGCGATCCCTGGTCAAAGAACGTGGCTTTCACACCGTATTTCTTGAGGATGTCCAGAATCACGTTCGTATTGCCTGGGATCGGCCCATCGTCAAAAGTCAGATAGACGCGGAATGGTCGGCTGGCCCCGCTTGGACTGGCATGGCTGAACAGTACCAGACCAGTAAGCAGAACTGCCGAGAGGATCACGAGCCTGAATAGACGATGAGATCGCAGCATGGAAGTCCCCCTTGATGAAGCGTCTTCAATTCTAGCCTGAGGACGCAGAAAGAAAACCTACGGCTCTATGACGCGAGTCAGGCCAGCAATTCAATGGCGTTCTTTATCCGCGTGAGCGCAACGTCCCGCCCCAGAATTTCCATCGTCTCGAAAAGCGGCGGTGAGACAGTTTGGCCTGTCACCGCGACGCGCACGGCTCCAAACAACTGTCCCAGCTTGACTCCGAGCGTGTCAGCCAGTGTCCGCATTGCCGTTTCCTGCGTCTGGTGATCGAAAGCGGGTAGCGCAGCTAAAGTATCGTAAACACGCTGCAAAGCGTCCCGCGCCTGTGCCTGGTTCATTCCCTTCGGGATCAGTGCGTCGCTGGGAGGAAGGGCCAGCTCAGGGCGGAAGAAAAATCCCGCCTTGTCTACCACGTCAGTCAGCAGCTTCATGCGGTTGCGTACCAGCGGTGTGACGGCCAGTAACACGCGCTCGTCAACCTGGAGACCTGCCTTCTCAAGTTCTGGACGCAGCCACTTTGCCAGTTCAGCCGTATCCATGAGCCGGATACGTTCGCCGTTCAGCCATTGGAGCTTCACGTAGTCGAATTTTGTCCCGGACGGCGAAACGCGCGTCACGTCGAAGATTTCCGCCGCCTGCTCCTTCGAGAAGATCTGGATTTCGTTGCCCTGCTCGTCGGTCACGCCATAATTCCAGCCGACGTTGCACAGGTAATTGGTCACTGCATCGGGCAAGTAGCCGCCCTTCATGAAATGTGACATGGATGCCCAGGGATGCTTGCGCTTGCTTAACTTCCCGCCATCGGGAGCCAGGATGACGGGCAAATGGGCAAGCTGGGGCATTTCCCAGCCAAAAGCCTCGTAAAGCAATTGATGAACGGGCGCGGTGGAAATCCACTCCTCGGCGCGCAGCACGTGGGAAATTTCCATGAAATGATCGTCTATCACGTTCGCCAGGTGATAGGTCGGGAAACCATCCGATTTGAGCAGCACCAGGTCTTGCAGCTTGCTGTTCTGGAAAGCGATCGGCCCGCGCACCATGTCTACGATGGTCGTTTCCATATCCAGTGCCGGGACTTTGAAGCGGATGGCATAGGGTTTTC
>DATGFK010000619.1:0-3795 GCA_035309185.1 Aggregatilineales bacterium | reverse complement strand
GTTTTGCCTCGATCCTAACGGCGTGCCGTCATCGTAATAAGCCCGGCGATACCACGCTCCGTCCCAGCCCTCACTGTCTAGTTTTGCTTTCAAGCCTTGTGCCTGCTCCAGGTACGCATGAGCCTGACCAGGATCACCCATTTGGTCGCAAAGAGGCGCCATACGCACCAACACACGATATAAGAACCATCCGAGCCATACGCTTTCGCCGCGCCCGCGGACACCGACCCGGTTCATACCGTCATTCCAGTCCCCTGTGCCCATCAGAGGCAGACCGTGACTACCCTCGGTTGAGCCGCGTTTGATAGCACGAATGCAATGTTCGTAAAGACTGTAAGTCTCAAGAGTAGGTTCAAACTGTCCATATCGTTCATCTTCATCCGCTTTCAACGCCTCGCCACGCAGAAACGGGGTTTTTTCGTTCAGAATTGCGGTATCACCGGTGGCTTCGATATAATGAGCGACCACAAATGGCAGCCATAGCAGGTCATCCGAGAAGCGCGTTCGTACCCCCCGCCCTGACGGAGGATGCCACCAATGAAGCACATCACCTGCCTCGAATTGATGACGTGCAGCGTCGAGAATATGATCGTGGGTAATGGTTGGCTCCGAGTGGACGAGGGCCATCACATCTTGCAACTGGTCACGGAAGCCAAATGCCCCGCTGGATTGGTAAAATCCAGTTCTTCCCCAAATGCGACAAGATAGTGCTTGATAAAGCAGCCATCGGTTTAACAAGATGTTCATTGCCGGGTCAGGCGTCTGGACAGTAACGGCTCCCAAGATGTTGTCCCACAACGTATGAGTTGCTTGCCAGGCGGCCTCAACCTGGGCCGGATCTTGATAGCGCTGGACAAGCTGTAAAGCGTCTTCCTGGTTAGCGCCTTCACCAAGCAAAAAGAAGACTTCTTCGATCCCACCGACAGGCAGATCGATGTGAAGCTGAAGTGCCGCACAAGGGTCGCCTCCAGGCTCAACCCTGCTGGACAACCCGATGCGATTGAGAGCAGCAGGGTAGCTGAGATTACCCATACGGCCCAGGAACTCGGTGCGATCCGTTGTCAGGCCATGTGGTGCTTTGTTCGCAGCGAGAAACGCTACCCGATCTCCGAACTCGACATTATACGCATTGCGAGCCAGTAATGCGCCACTGTTGTGATCGTATGCTGGAATGATATACGGCTGCGACGCATTCCGGGTTACACCCAACACCCATTCGGCGAAGTAAGTCACCGTGATTCGCCGCGGATGTTCCCAGCAATTTTCCAACCGCAATTTGATTATCTTTACGGGCGCATCTGGCGCAATGAAAAGCTGGGTAGTCTGTTTTAACCCCTGGCTGTGATGTTGAAAAAGCGTGTAGCCAGCGCCATGACGTATCAAATAGGGTTCAGCATCACGGCCTGGTAAGGGCGTTGGCGACCATACTCTGGCGGTTTCCTCATCGCGCAGATAGAGCGCTTCACCGGGCGCATCGCTGACAGGATCATTACTCCAGGGAGTCAATCTGTTCTGACTACTATTGTCTGCCCACGTGTATCCGGCACCCGTTTCCGATACGAGAAAGCCAAAATGCTCATTGGCGATAACGTTCACCCAGGGCGCAGGTGTCCATTGTCTACCTTGAAGGTAAATGACGTATTCTTTGCCGTCGCTGCTGAACCCACCCCACTCGTTATCAAAGCGCAAGTCGTGCGGGCGAGACAATGGGGGCGTCATTTCGACCATCTCAGAATTGAATGGAGTCGGCGTAAAAATCGGCAACCGAGTGAGCGAGTCCGACCGGCGAGCCAGTTGGTCAGCCAGTGAACCCTTATCGCCGTCCAGAACGACGCGGGCCGTCGTTTGAAGCAGGATTCGATCAGCCTCGTTCATCTGATCGGCGTTGAGCATGAAAACGCCGCCGCGCCCATTCAGCCACGCCGCGCTATTCGAGCGCAAAACCACACGATGAAGCTGCCCCTGAAGCTCTTGCGAATAGCCACTATCATGTAGGTTCAGTATGACGAGGTCGATCAAAATCTGCTGATTGTGCCAGTAGGTATGTGCCAACAAGAGTTCCTGTACAAGCGCAAGGTCTGTCGCATCGTTGATACGAACCAGAAGGATAGGATAATCCCCGGAAATGCTATAAGCCCACAGGCCACTCTGTCCTTTGGTGTTGGCAAGCAGCACTTCTGATGGTGCCCGCAATCCCGCGTAAGGGTAGAGCAGCGCAGCAAGCACCTGCTGCATAAACGCCAATAACGGGGCACCCAGCTTAAGTTGACGCAGCGCAAGTTCATTCTGGCGACGAGAATTTTCAAAGGCGCGGGTGATGATAGGCCATGCCTTATAACGCTCAGCAAGTGCAATGCTTTGCTCTCGAGAGCGCGTTGCCAACGTGAGAAAGGCAACCCGAACTTGAGCATGAGGCTTCAAAACAATGTCCTGTCCCATAGACATGATTGGATCGAGGGTTATACCAACTTTTTTTGAAGGAGCGCGCGTAACTCCCTGAAGGGCGGTTGGCACGCGGGCAGTCATGCCTCGGCCCACAAACGAACCTTTGTCGCCATCGTAAGCCCCGGTAGTCGTATGGTCTGAATCCAGGACCAACACATGCCCAAGATATACCATCTCTTCACCTGGGCTGCGGGGACGGCGGTGAAAGAGCAACATATTGGTGTCTGGCAGATACTCGCTCTCGACAAATAGTTTGTTGAACGCTGGATGTTGTTCGGCTTGCGGGCCAAGAAGCACTTCACTGTAGCTGATTAACCTCAAGTGGCGTTTCTTATCGCTATCGTTGATCAGAGTTATCCGGCGGATTTCAACATCGTCGTCCGCAGCAACCGCAATTTGCATATGGAGCGCAATATCGTGATCGCGACGCTGAAACTCGGCCTGGTGGGGATAAAACAAAACGTGCTGGCTGTCCGGCGAGACGCCTGTTGGCTGGTATCCCGCCGACCAGAAAGCGCCACTGTCCTGATCTTGTACGTAAATCCAGGTCCCCCAATCATCACGGGTAGTATCGGACTGCCAACGGGTCAGCCCCACGCCCTCCCATTGGCTGAAACCACTTCCAGCGCTGGTGATCAAGGTGCTATAGCGTCCGTTGGAAAGACTGTGTACCTGTGGCAAGGCTGCTTCTACTGGCACAGACCAGGGGGCAAGCGCTACCTGGACTTGATGTGCGGCGACGGCAACAACCTCGTCTTGATGAGGAAATTCAATAGGCGCCTGCGCTGGCACCCGCTCCTGAAGCAACATCTCAACGCTTTGCACGGCTGGATCAGCGTGAAAGCGCTGGATCATCACGTCGCCTCTAAGAAAGTTGCACAGCGAAACCAGGATCATGCCCTGGTGATGCGCCATATAAGAGCGGATGACGGCATGATCCTGACGCAGCGACAACCTGGAAGGCGAATAATCCGCCGCCTCATAATAGCCATACCGACCACGCATTTCTATCTTGTCCAGGCGATCCATATTGTCACGCACTGCCTGTGGTCGCTGCCGCAAAGCGAGCAAGGAAGCGTAGGGGGTAATGACTAAATCTTCGGAGAGGCCACGCTTAAACCCCAAGCCTGGTACACCAAAGGCGCGATACTGGTAGGTCATGCTGCCATCGAAGGCATAATAACTCGACTCGGAGATGCCCCAGGGGACTTTTTTCTCGTGGCAATAGGCGATCTGATAATCAACTGCCGCCCGACAGCTTTGGGCCAGGAAGGTCTGCTCATAACTTTTCATAAGCAGAGTCGGCATCAGATATTCGAACATCGTTCCGCTCCAGGAGAGCAAGGTGCG
>DATGFK010000618.1:0-4220 GCA_035309185.1 Aggregatilineales bacterium | reverse complement strand
GCACAAAGCGCCACGCCCCAAAGCCAGCTGCCAGTAAAACAATCAGGATGATGGCCCCGGTGCCGAACCTGCCCAATCCCCGGCGCTGCTTCGACAGGAATTCGGTAGCCAGTGGAACCTCGTCGGTGATCGTCCGCTCGTTGTCCAGCGCCTCGCTGGCGACGGTCGGGGCGGGCCGGACGCCCGACGAGGGTTTTGCGGCAGGCCCCTCGCGTGTGGGCACCGACGGTGCAGGATAAGAGCCACTGGACGGCGTTCCGCTGAGCGTGTTGTTCACATCGTCAACAAACTCGTCAATTTTCGGGTACCGATCCGCCGGGTTCTTGGCGAGGACACGGTTGATCACGTCCGTCATGGCGAGCGGAATATCCGGGCGAATCGCGTTGGGGGCAGGCGGCGGCGTCCCCAGGTGTTTGTACATGACCACGGCGGGCGTGTCGCCTTTGAAGGGTAGTTCGCCCGTCAGCATCTGGAACAGCATCACGCCAAAAGCATAGATGTCAGTCTGTAGGGTTGCCGGTTCGCCAGACCACTGTTCGGGAGCCAGATACGACGGCGTCCCGACGATCTGCCCGGTGGTCGTGAAGCCCGTCGTCTGATCCATCGTTTTGGCGATGCCAAAATCCGTCAGATAGGCATTCTGGCCTTCGTCTAGCAGGACGTTGGAGGGCTTGAGATCGCGGTGGATGACGCCGTGGGCGTGGGCGTAGCTGAGCGCCGAGCCGATCTGGTCAATCATGCGGCGGATCTCGCTGAACTTCAGACTGCCTTTGCGCAGCCGCTGATCGAGCGATCCGCCTTCCAGGAGCCGCATCACCAGGTAGGCCGTCTGGCCTTCCTGCCCAAAATCGTAGACAGGCAGGATGTGCGGATGTTCGAGCTGCGCGGCGATCTTGACCTCATGCTCAAAGCGAGCGATGAAGGTCTCGTCTTCGGCCAGCGCCGTCGCAATCAGTTTGATCGCCACCTGCCGATTCATGTTGCGCTGGTAGGCGCGGTAGACCGTAGCCATACCGCCGCGCCCCAGGAAATCGCCTAACTCATAAGGGCCAAGTCGCTTCGGTGCAGTGTCCGCCATTGATTTTCGCCTTAGTGAGACGATGAACCCGTGAGAAAGAAGTCAGGTTCATTATAGCGCAGTTCTTTATAACAAAAAGCAAACTCGGCAGGCCTATTGTGGCAACTGCCGGGACGATATTGGAGTTATCGGCGCGATACCAATTTCGCATGAACACTGACCAAAAGAACCTCTCCCAGCCCTCTCCCTGGTCCAGCCAGCTCTTTGGAACTGTTGATTTGCTATGCTCTTTCGGCCCATTTCGCTATGACCCAGCATCATTTGCGACTGGCTTTGAAAGCACTTGTCGGGTTTTGTCCAGATCGTAAGCCGCGCCAAGCCCCTCAAAAATCGATTCGGCCCTGCGTAGATGCTCCACGCGGCGATGGTCTTCCGAGGCCAGGTGTCGTCCCAGATGATAATGGGCCAGCCCTTCGGCATAGGGCATTTCTAACCGTTGTGCGGCCTTGACAGCCTGCTCACCAAGATTTGCGGCATGACGAGAATTGCCTTCCAGCCATGCCAGCCAACCATCATAGAGTAGCGCGAAAGGCCTTGCACATTCAAAGTTGCGTCCACAACTCCGCATCGCGCGAACCATCTTTCGCGCGGCATCGCGGTGCCCCTGTGATGGCGTCAGTTCCCACAATGTCAGGGCGCCCTCGGCAACACCGGAATAAACGGGCGTTAGAATAAAGGCTATTGGCGCATTGAGACTTGGCAAGGCTAGAAATTGATCTAAATAGCTTTCTGCCAGCTCTAGCCGCCCCTGACGCACCAAATTCTGCACGAACAATCCCAAAGTGAACGTAAATGGCGCATGTCCGGGGGTACGGTCTACGAATTCACTGTCCTGCTGCAATATAATTTCTGTTTGCGCTATATCCCCTTCGCAAATCAGCATACATGCCAGATTGCCCAGCGCAAAACCCCGTGATTGATTATCCTGTGTATGTGTAGCTCTGGCGTAATGTTCCTGACAGGCTGCTTTGGCTTTCGCCAGGCTTCCTGACATGAGCAAAGCTGATTCCAGAAACGTCTGGGTCTCTAACCAATGGCGGGCATTGCCCATTTCATTGGCCCATCGAGAGCTGGAAATAAGGTGTTCCTGGGATGCTGCCCATTCACCCCGCATTGCCTCAGTCATTCCCAGGTTCAGTTGTGTCCAGGAATGTGTGTAAGGTTCGCTGTCAGGGTTTATCGCTTTCTCCATCAGCCGCTGATAGTGGCGAACTACGGCGTGGAGATGAAGCACTTCCATGCCTGTACAAACCAGGGCATAACCACGCGCCTGAAGATCACGATAAGCTGGCCCTGCCTCCTCTGCCAGATTTACATTCACGAAACCATAGTAAAATGTGCCAGGTAAGTCATTGAAAGCATAGGTAACCCGCACCATTGCGTCAGCAGCTCTCGACAAGAGACTGAGTAGTTCCGCGTTTCGGGGTGGACGCTGCGGGCGTTTGAACACGTCTATTGCCAGGCGATGCCACATCTGGCGTAGCATATGGGCAAGTATTAGAAACATGAGTTGCGTTTGGCCCTTAGGAATGGCAAACCCTCCGAGCCTGGGCATCCGCTCCAATTTCCGGGCGGTTTCCTCCATGTTGCCTATCCCCCAATAGGCGCTAGAGAGCAAATACCGAATCTCAATGCGGCGGACGAGCGTTGTGCCGACCTGCTCTGCCAGGGCATCGGCGCGTTCCAGGAAATTGATAGCTTGATGGTTCGCGCCCGTGCCAAGCGCCTGTTCACCAGCCAAAGCCGCGTAATGAGCTTCTTTGTTCAAATCCTTCGCTCCACCCCAGTGTCCAGCCAGCGCGGCGGCCTGGGAGGGATCGGTCGGATAGCACGTCTCGATAGCAAGGGCAGCTTGCTGATGTAATTCCTGGCGACGTTCCGCTGACAAATCGGACAATAACCCTTCACGCAGTTTATCGTGGCTAAAACGCCATTGACTGTCCTGAAAATCCAACACAAACGTATCGCTACAGATTGCCAGCCAGCTATCCAGATCAATATCCGTCTGTGCCGCAACTAAAATCACCGGATCGACCTGGCGGCCAATAATTGCGGCTACCTGCAAAAGCGGTTGCGCCCACGCTGGCACACGCTTGAGACGGCGCTGTACGATGTTCCTCATTCCGCCGGAAAAAACCTGCGGGGGCAGCGTCGCCATGCCAATGCGGTCAAGCTGTCCAACTTCCTCCGCGAGCGCCCGCAGCACCTCGACCATAAAAAAGACGTTACCTTCCGTCTCATGGGCCAACAGGTCAGTCAGGTTACTCTGGCGTCCTATACTTTCTCCGAGGATCGAGGCGGTTAAATCGGCTATTCCTTCTTGTGGTAAGCGTTTTAGCGAAAGCAGTTCTGCATCTGGCAGCTCCTGAGGCAAGCCAGGCCGCTCATCAATGCGATAACTGGCAATGATCAGTAGCTTCTGTTGGCCGGTTTGGCCCCCAAGCCGTTGTAGCATCGTAACGCTTTCATTTCCGGCCCACTGTAAATCTTCCAGAATCAAGAGAATGGGCAGGTTCTGCCGGGCAAACACGTCCTCTATGACAGTGATTAGGCGATCCTGTGTAGCCTGCGGATCAAGTTCAGGCGGGTCAGGAATTGTGCTGCCGAGCAATGTGCCAATGTCTGGCACCAGGGCTTTCAGCACACTCTGTTGCATCTGGCTCAACTCGGTTTGCAAACATAAGTGGCGCAGGGCATCGCGCAACAACAGGTAAGGTGTTCCGCCTTCGCTGATAGCTTGACCGCGCAGCACAAGCGTCCCCTCCACCAATGCCAGCGTTCGCAGTTCGTCTAACAGGCGAGATTTTCCTATGCCGCTTTCGCCACCCACCAGCCACAAACTGCCTCTGCCTTTCAACGAATCGACAAGGGCCGACGAGAGCTGATTCATCTCCGCCTCACGGCCTACAAAATGTGCCGCTTGCAAGAAGCTCTCGCGGGTGAGCGCCGTTTCGGTAGGAAGTTGCTGGCCTGTTACCGCGCTGAAATCCTTCAGCACCTCAGGGGTATTGCTGTAGCGATCTTCCGGGCGTTTGGCGAGTAAGCGGCTAATCAGCGCTATCAGCCGTCCATCCTGCGGCAACGCTCCCATATCTGGCGCGCGCTTAAAGATGTCGTCGATCAGGGTGTTGATTCCCTCAGT
>DATGFK010000617.1:0-2804 GCA_035309185.1 Aggregatilineales bacterium | reverse complement strand
AATGGCTTTCGCCTGGTGTAGCGCATTTTCGAGTTCGATTCCCTGTTCGCGGCACGGGCTGTAGGCGATGATCAGCGATGGGCCATTGTAGGCTTCGGCTTCCAGGAAGGCGCGAAGCGTTTGTTCATCTTTGGCGCCCATCGCTACACGCGCCACATATACGTTCTCGTAGGACATCGCGATCAGCCCCAGGTCTTTCTTGGGTGTGGTCTTGCCCCCAGACGCGAACCGGGCAATTGCGCCTCGCGGCGTGGACTTCGACATCTGGCCGCCGGTATTCGAATAAACCTCGGTATCCATGACCAGGATGTTGACGTTGCGCCCGCTGGCAAGCACATGATCCAGACCGCCGAAGCCAATATCGTACGCCCAGCCGTCGCCGCCCACGATCCACACGTCCTTCTTGACCAGGGCATCGGCCACTGCTGCCAGTTGTTCGATCTCCGGAGTCTTGATCCAGGCCAGGCGGTCCTTGAGCAGCGCAACCCGTTCTCGCTGCTGGTAAATCCCGGCTTCTGTGCTCTGGTCTGCGTTCAACAGCGCATTTACCAGGTCTGGGCCAATCAGTTCACTCTGCTTCTCGATCAGTTCGCGTGCAAATTCCTGCTGCTTATCGAGAGCGACGCGCATTCCCAGTCCAAACTCCGCGTTATCTTCAAACAACGAGTTTGACCAGGCTGGGCCACGGCCTTCATTGTTGATTGACCAGGGTGTCGTGGGCAGGTTTCCGCCGTAAATGGATGAGCAGCCGGTGGCGTTCGCAATCATGCTGCGGTCGCCAAAGAGCTGGCTGACCAGTTTGAGATAGGGCGTTTCGCCGCAGCCGGAACATGCGCCAGAGAACTCAAACAAGGGCTGCTGAACCTGCTGCTGGCGGATCGTGGAAACCTTGATCCGGTCACGGGCCATTTCCGGCAGGGTCAGGAAGTAGTTCCAGTTGTCATTTTCGCCCTCGCGCAGTGGCGGCTGTTCACGCATGTTGAGCGCTTTATAATCCGCCTCTGTTTTGCTCTTGACCGGGCAAACGTCCACGCACAGGCCGCAGGACGTGCAGTCTTCCGGCGAGACCTGGATGCTGTATTTGAGGCCAGCCCATTCTTTGTCGCTGGCGTCGGTTGACTTGAATGTTGCGGGCGCGCCTGCGAGTATTTCGGGTTCGTAGACTTTGATCCGCAGCACAGCATGAGGGCAAACCATCGCACACTTGCCGCACTGGATGCACAGGTCAGTGTCCCAGACCGGGATCTCGTCGGCCAGGTTGCGCTTTTCCCAACGCGACGTAGCGGCTGGATAGGTTCCATCTACGGGCATTGCGCTCACCGGCAGATTGTCGCCACGATGGGCGATCATCGCGCCCAGGACGTTTTGAACGAATATCGGCGCTTCCTCGGACACGCTGGCCCGCCGATGCGCTGTCGCCGTGACCTGCGCCGGGACGTTGACCTCGAACAGGTTGTCCAACGTCTGGTCTACCGCCTGGAGGTTCTTGCTGATGACCTCCTGGCCTTTCTTGGCGTAAGTCTTCTCGATGGAATGCTTGATTGCGGCAATCGCCTCGTCCCTGGGCAGAACGCCGGATATGGCAAAGAAGCATACCTGCATCACGGTATTGATGTGGCTGCCCATTCCGGCTCTCTGGGAAACTTTGAAGGCGTCAATCACGTAGAAACGCAGCTTCTTGGCGATGATCTGCTCCTGGGCCTCGGCTGGCAGGTGTTCCCAGGCTTCTTCCGGCCCGAAGCGGGTGTTCAGCAGAAACACACCGCCGGGCATGGCTTCGTTCAGCAGTTCGTAACGCTCCAGGAATACGGGGTGGTGACAGGCGATAAAATTGGCCCGGTTAATCAGATAGCTTGAGCGGATGGGTTGCGGGCCGAAGCGCAGGTGCGAGATCGTCATTGAGCCAGACTTCTTCGAGTCGTAGACGAAATAACCCTGTGCATAGTTTTCTGTGTTTTCGCCGATGATCTTGATCGAGTTCTTGTTGGCTCCAACCGTTCCATCCGAGCCAAGGCCGTAGAACATGGCCCGCACGACGGAGTCAGCTTCAACCGAAAAGTCAGGATCGTAGGTCAGGCTGCTGTGCGTGACGTCGTCGTTGATGCCGACGGTAAAGTGATTGCGCGGCGTTGGCAGTGCCAGGTTATCGAAAACCGCCTTCGCCATTGCAGGCGTAAATTCCTTCGAGGACAGGCCATAACGCCCGCCCACGACAACGGGGGTTTTTCCGTGCGGCCAGGCCTCATACAGCGCACCGAGGGTATCCAGGTAAAGCGGCTCGCCGCCACTGCCCGGTTCTTTGGTGCGATCCAGGACGCCGATGCGCTGCGTGCTGGCGGGGAATGCTTCGCTGAAGCGCCGCACGTCAAGTGGGCGGTACAGCCGCACCTTCAACACGCCGACGCGCTCGCCGTGGACATTCAGGTAATCTACCGTCTCGTGAACAGCCTCGGCGCCCGATCCCATAATCACAATGACGCGCTCCGCATCCGGGGCGCCGTAGTATTCGTACAGGCTATACTGGCGCCCGGTGAGACGGGCGAACTTGTCCATCTGATCCTGGACGATCTCCGGGCAGTCGTTGTAATAGGGATTGACCGTTTCACGGGCCTGGAAGTACACGTCCGGGTTCTGCGCGGTACCCCGGATAAATGGGTGCTCCGGGGACAGGCCGCGCGCGCGGTGAGCGCTCACCAGTTCATCGTCAATCATGTCGCGGATTACACTGTCCGGCAGCAATTCGACCTTGGACACTTCGTGCGAGGTGCGGAACCCATCGAAGAAATGCAGGAACGGCACGCGCG
>DATGFK010000616.1:0-2964 GCA_035309185.1 Aggregatilineales bacterium | reverse complement strand
TGGTACCGGGGGTATTGAAAACGACCGGCAGCCCGACCGAGGTAATTCTAGCATCCTCGACTTTCTTGCCGTTCTTTTTACTGCGGTGATTTTGCTAATGCATCGCAATTCATATCGCAAGGCACAAGCGACTCGCTGATCGGCTAACAATAGAACTTATTTGCTAAATACTGATATTCGTTGAGCTATACATCAACCTTAAGCATTTCTTTTTAAACGTGAAGCAAATTCGGCCTTATGGGTCTTGTAATTCGTAGATTTGACGATAATCGTGTATACAAACAGTTTTGACGTGTCTGAAATAGAGTTACAAAAGAATTAGACTATCAATCGCCTACCAAACCGAGTAGGCGATTTTGTTTCCTGAAAACTGATTAGGGAGAGAATTACCAGCGCCTATTCTTTGGCATTTGCTTTTCTCGAAGCGTTTTTGAACAGGCATATAGTCCTCACGGTCAGATTTCTTCCCCGTAACCGGAATTCGCGCTTCTGACGCGAAACTGAGCAGCATTTCGTTTAATCACTTCCTCGCCCCCTGACTGACTTGGCATGGTTCAGGCGCAGTGCGCCTGGCTACCGCGTTTCGTGAGCGATTTTGCTCAACTTCAATTCACACTTGGAGGTGTGCCATGTCAGGTTTTCAGCAGATCACGCTCGTCGGGAACGCAGGCCAGGACGCCGACATCAAATACTTGAAGGATGGGACAGCGGTCGCTACCCTCAGCCTGGCGGTCAATAAGGTCAGCGGGCGCGGCGACAGTCGTAAGCAGACGACCACCTGGTTCCGCGTGACAGTTATGTGGAATCAGCATCTTTGTCAAGGGCATTGATGAAGACAGTAGTCCGACCGCCTGCATAATTCGCTTTTTTTTCAGGGCATTGTTAGGGCAGCATCTGATTCAAAAAGGTGTGGCTTGCCCAACCGCATCCTTGGGGGATCGGTGCTGTTCGCTTGGCTGGGACCAAGCTGAACAGCATGTTGACGAGCAAGGGGTGAGCCTCCGTTGCCGACATATGGTTGCTGACACCAGCTTGTTGGTCTCTGCTATGAAGTTTTTGTTCTCAGGATGCAGAAGGGATCAAGGCGCTAACGCGCCAGCACCGCGTTGAGCGAGAAAGCTTGACATCGAGTCAGGCGAGTGGTGCGCCTTAGCGCTAGGAGGACAGCATGTCGTACGAAAAACTGACCATCGTTGGCAATCTTGGACAAGACTTGGAACTGCGTCAGCTGGAAGATGGGACAGCCGTCACCAATCTTTCAGTCGCAGTCAACAAGAAACGCAATGGTCAGAAGCGAACGACTTGGTATCGAGTCTCGGTGTTCGGCGTCAGTGCCGAGAATGCCTGCAAGTACCTCAAGAAAGGCAGCAAGGTCCTGGTTGAGGGTAGCAATGTTCGCGTGAATCTGTATACCGCCAAGGATGGCACACCGGCCGCGAGCTTGGAACTGACTGCCGAACGAGTGGTCTTCCTGGACAGTGCCGAGGAAGGGCCATCCACCGACCACGACACAACGGACGAGATACCGCTCTAGTCTCGTGCCGCTTTTTTTCGGAAAGAGATGTTGTCTTGGATTTCGCTGACCGATGGCCGGGCAGTTGCGGTAAAGGGCCATCAGTCCTTGCCCAAGGTTTTGGTCGTAATCGATTCCACAGGAACAATGGTCGGATTGCCTGTGAGTAGTTCTCGTGGCGTTGGCCCAGCGGGCGTTGGGACATCGGCTAACTTGGCATTCAGCTTTTCCACGGCGACCAAGCCGTCCTCAACCGCCGCGCGTTCTTCTTCGGTCAGCGGAATAGCCTGTAGTAGATGTTGGAGGTTCGCCTTCGCTTCCAGCAGTTGTGCCTGGCTTGAGCCTTTCGGGCGATAAAACGAGCATTTGGCGCAGGCCATCCGGTGCGGACACTTGTCGAAGAAATCGTACGTGCAGTAGCCATGTCCCAGGTCATAGAACAAGTAGGGTTGCCCATTGGCTGGTGCGCCGGCCAGCAGCGCATCACGATCCAACAGCACCTGAATAGTGCGCAGATTGCGGTCGAGATAGCCGGCGTCCGTATATGCTTTCGTCAACGTCGTCGGCGTGAGCCTCACATAGGCACGTGTGGACTGCGCCGAACTGTGGCCCAGCCATTGTTGTAATTCAAGCAGACTCATCGGCTCGTGGGCATTGGCTAACTGGGAAGCGATGGTCGCGCGGGCGCGATGACTGGTAATCGCCCCTCGGGCGTCATGAATGGGCACGCCGGCTTTCGCACACAACGCGGGTATGAGCGCGTGATTGAGATAACCTCGGCCTAATGGCCGACCGCGAAAGGCGAATAGGATCTGGACGCATTCGCCTGTTTTCCGGTCAAGCAGCGCTGGCTGTGCAGGCCGGCAGCCTTCCCAGGCTTGAATCGCTTCACCAACTAATGGCGAGACCGGTTTGGTAAAGGCGGTACTGGTTTTGTTCACGGGAACGTGCAGCAGACAGACCCGATTTCCGTTCGTAGGGGTGTCAGCCGCTTGCCAGCGGACGCAACCTACCCGCAAGCGCAGAATTTCGTCGAGGCGCAATCCAGCAAACAACCAGACCAGCGTCACGGCGCGCATCATCTCAATGGGATAGAAGCTCTGCCGCTGTCCGTCGGTGGCCCACAGACCGCGGGACAAATCCTCCTCGGACAGGTTCAATCCAGCCCACAACAACTTGGCCCACACGTCATCGGCAATCACCCGTGGGTCAGGGCCAATCTGCGCTCGGATGGCGCGCGGGGTTTGGAGCGAACGCACTGGGTCAAACCGGATAGGTATCCACTGCCATTCCTGGCAGTCCAGGAAGAATTTGCGGGCGGAAAACAGCCGCGAGGCTTTGGCCCGCGCGCTGAGTGGTTGGCCCTGCCGCCCCCCATGCACGTAGTGCCAAGTGGCAAACTCACCGACGGTCATTCGGTCCACAGCGGCGACATATTCGGCCGCCAGCTC
>DATGFK010000615.1:0-5237 GCA_035309185.1 Aggregatilineales bacterium | reverse complement strand
GCTGGCCTTAAGATTATCCGTGAGCGTGGTCGCCTGATGACCGAGGCGGGACAGAAGAATCCTGGCGCTATGGCTGCGCTGCTCGGCCTGGACATTGCTACGACCTGTACATTGTGCCAAGAAGCCAGTATGGAGGCCGGGAAACCTGTCGTCGTTGCCAACGATAACTGTCCAGGTCAGGTCGTAATCTCCGGAAACGAACAGGCCCTTGACCTTGCGCTCGAAAAGGCAAAGGCGCGTGGTGCAAAACGCGCCGTCAAATTAGCAGTGAGTGTTGCCGCCCATTCTCCGCTAATGGAGCATTCCGCAGAAGCTTTTCGCAAGGCATTAGAAGCCACACCTTTCCAGGCGCCGAGCATTCCTATTGTTGGCAATGTGAGCGCCACGCCGCTGCTGACACGCGAAGATATTCTGGCTGAACTTGGCGCGCAGCTAACTTCCTCAGTACGCTGGACGGAATCGGTGCAGGCACTGGCCTCGCTCGGTGTCAAGACTTTCCTCGAAATTGGTCCCAAAGACGTACTAACTGGACTGCTAAAGCGCATTGATCGCACGGCAACTGGTGTGGCCCTCAATAGCGTTGAAAGCCTGACACTCGTCGCAATCTAAGATCCGTCTATTCACTGCGCCAGATTACACTGAAGTTACTTCCGTCCGAAGACAGAGTTGAGGGCTGGGCCTTAATTGTGCCGTCTTGATCAGCCATGATTTCTGCCCCATATTGCCACGTACCGTCATTTATCGCCCCCTTATGACCGTTCAGAATTGCGCTCGCATTCGTAAACTGCATTCTGCCAGAATTGGCAAGACGCAATATACTACCATCCGTGGTCGCGGGCGCTTCGACAATCCATTCGACAGAACGGCGGCGGGCGCGCGAAACGCTCCGGGAAACGCTGAAATCCTGCCCGGTTGAGAGATTTTTCAGACTCAGCGTAAATCCTTGTCGTACGTCGTAAACAATAGTCGCCTGGATCACATTCCCCGGCGCTACCGAGAAATTCACAACATCACGCAATGGGCGCGGGAAAAGTTCCACCCAGGCGCAATAAACTGCCTGACCACTGACGCATTCTTGTGAGGTTCCTGTCTGCTCAACGGTGGGATCGGTGACCCCATCAATGCCGATCCAGATGGCAGAGGCCGTGTCAACCTTTCCGCACGTGACGACAGGCACACTCCATTGTCCGCCAACCTCAGTCACTACCCCGCTGCGAAAATTTGCCGGATCGACAATATAGCCCGACCAATTATCGGAGTGTGTTCCGCGTGCAGCATTAAAAGGGCCGCTTGTCGGAGTCGGAACGGGCGTCAGCAGCAGGGGTGCGCCTGGAATAGCGGTGCAGGTTAATGCGGCCAACGCCATTGCAATGATGGGGATAGATTGTACGAGTTTATGGACCATACAGATCACTAAATCCGTTTCAATTGAAACCAACCTTATCGCTCTGGATTCAAGTTTAAGCGGGTAGCCCTATTTATTAAGTGTGGAAATTGTGAAATTTGTGCAAAATCTCATACAAAGACTTAAAACACTGGTGTATGCAGCATAAGCCATAGCGATTCGATCTCGAACCTGTTTGCACCAGTGGCTTCTGGTATTCAATCCCATCTTGACGGATGTGGGGAGCAATGATATAGTTCCATCCAGTAGCCCTCATCGTCTAGAGGCCTAGGACGCGGCCCTTTCAAGGCCAAAACCGGGGTTCGAATCCCCGTGAGGGCACCTAATGATACGTAAAGCGAACCAGAACCTTGTGTTCTGGTTTTCATTTTCCTTTTTCCCGAGCCATTGCTTGACCCATTCGGGTTGACTGTGAAGTCTTGCGCTAGAGCCTGTAGATAACAGAATGGGGTGCGAAGGTCCACAGACTGGATTTCACCCGCCGGGCTTATCACTACCCACTTGACCATGTGCCGCAAAAGATCTTGTTGGCCTTGTTGCGGCAACCTAGTGTAAGGTCAGGAAACCTTTTCGGGAATGGATAAAAGGATTTCATGATCACAGTTAAGAGCGGCATAAATGCGCTCGGTCAGTTCGTAGATGGACAGGGTGCGATCCGGCTCAAGGATTCGACGCTTGGCATGGAGCCACTTGGGTTCAATGGGATTGAGCCAGGGACTCTTGACGGGCAGAGGGCAGACCAGCAGACGAACCTCATGTCCGCTGCGCTTGACTTGCTGGTTATATTCTCGCACCCAGGCTCGTACAGCCTTACTGAGATGCCAGGAAGCATTGTCCCAGACCAGAGCCAGGACGCGCTTAGCGAGGGCCAGGGCCTTATCGCACAGTCAGGCGAGGAATTGTGTGGTGACGGCACTGACAGGCCGCCCATCCACAAAGCGCAAGCAGACTTGCTCGGCTTCTCCCTCACGCACGAGCAGGCCATAACAAGCCAGGGCTTTGGCTTCCTGGTCAGCAGCAGTTTTGACCTGTTCCATCACTCTCAAGGGATGATTCTCCTGCGCCCAGGCGTACAGCTTGGGTTGCTCAAAACGGCTCCACAGGTCTCATCTTCGAAGCCCAACAACCAATCCTCACGCGAGAGCGCCAGGCCAATAAGCCGGTCGCGTGTTTTTTGCGGGCATACGCCGGGTCGGGGCTAGTAATCCAGTCTTTGGCCCGCTGCCAGTGTACCCCTAGCCGCAGCAGGGCTGTGCGCACAGTTTCATCACTCACCCGATACGCCGTCAAGCCTTGCTCAAAACTGACCTCTGCCGACAGTTCCAGGGTCCAGAGACTGGTTTCTTTCCCATACTTGCGCGGACTCTCGTGCAGTAGTCCTTTCAGAAGTTCCGTTGTCTCCTCACTGAACGCACTCCGCACGTGGTGTGGACGGCTCGAACTATCTCTACATGGTAGAGGTCAGCTCGCGCCAGGAAGCAGCTTTGACTAGCGGTAAAGCGGACGACATCAATCCCTTCTGGTCGCCAGACAGTACGAAAATGCTGTTCCAGAGCAATCGGGATGGCCTATGGCAAATCTACGAGTTACGTTGGATGGAAAGGCGCTCAAAAGCCTCTCTGACAAGAAGAGTAACGACGTCAATCCCCAGTATTCACCGGACGGCTCACAAATTGTCTTTCGATCCTATCCAAAATCGGGAAGCACGAATGCCGTGATTACGATGATGAACGCAGACGGCAGTAACCGGCAAGCGCTCTCCGATCCGACAGGCAATGCTGTCAACCCGGCCTGGTCGCCGGATAAGGGGCTGATTGCTTATCAGTCGAATTTGAAGAGCAGTAGTGCAGTCTATGTCTACCAGATTTCGAGCAAGCAAACCCGTCAGGTCACGGATACGAACGCGCCAACCTGGACGTGTAATGGTTCTACTATGGTCTATACATCAGTTGTGAACGGCACTGCGCAACTTTTCCAAACGGCGGCGCCCCCAATTGACGCAAAACCTGTCAACACAGCAGATGCTTCTCAACTTACGGGCGATAATGCGACAAACCAGAATCCTGAAAACTTCCCGGCAGTTGAGGATGCCAGTAACCGCTCTAAAGAAAAGTAGCTGATCCATGCCTTCCCGGCACGTATCTGTAGTCTGGGAAGGCATCAACCTTCTTGCCAGGCGCAGCGGGATGCAAACCATGACGTTGTGCCAGCGAAGTTAGCTCCCCATGCCTTGCGAACAAGTTCGTCGTGGAGTAGTGGATTTTATCTGAGAGCCATAACGCGCGAAATATATATCAAAGAAACGCTCTACGTCTTTGCTTGTTTTGAACTGCTGAGTTTTGGTCGAGCCAGACATGACGCGGGCACGACGTGCTATTCAGAGACTTCCAGCAATCTTTCAACGTCTTGTAAGTCAGCGAGGAGTCGCAGCAATAACCGCGCAAAACCCGTTTGAGTGGGAAATGTGGCCGACTATTCGTTTGATTTCTGATTTGTGTGCTATTTTGGAAAACTCCATTGCTGTACTGAACGGGAAAATCAAGTGGGGTGCCATTGCAGCGCGCCCCACTTCTGTTGGTTTTCTTCCAGGTTGGGCTTCGCCCGCCAGCTAATGGGCGGGTGTGTACGTTTGTTCATCTCGTTCGGCGTGATGCTTGTCATGATCTGGCAGGCAAGCTCAAGGGCTTCGTTCCACTCACTGTGGGATACCTCAAGAATGAGCGCGTCGTGCATGTCCAGAGCAACCCGTGAGCGCATGTGCCGCGCCCGGTAAGTCTCGGAAAGGAGTACAAGAGAGCGTTTCAGGGCCTCTCCGACACCGCCCTGGCAAAGAAAATTCCAGGCCACGAACGCAGATGGCACGGCGACAGGGCGGCCTGTCCACAGTTTCAGAATTCCGGTTTCCCTGGCCTGGCGCTTAGCCGCTTCGCGCGTTCGGGTGACGCTCGCGAAAGCAGAGTCTTTAGCGCGCATGAGGCGCTGCGCCTCCGCTGTGGAAACACCAATGCTTTTGCCCAACCGTTCGGCTCCCATGCCATAGGCCGTTCCGTAAGTGATCTTCTTTGCCATATTACGCAGGCGCTTCCGTTCCACTGCATCAGCAGTCTCCCACTCCTCACCAAAATACTGCGAAGCCATCACCGAATGAAAATCCTCCGCCGCGCAAGCGCTAGAAAGGTTGCTATCGCCTGAAATGAGGGCCGCCATGATGTTCTCGGCGTTGCTGTAGTCAATCTCGACCAGGGTAAAGTCCTCATCGCCAATAGCAACACCCGCCAGCGCGGGCATCTTCCAGTTCTGCATGTGCGGGTTGCTTGATGCGCGCCTGCCGCTTTCGGTAGCGATAGTAACCAGGCTGTGCAGGCGCCCGTCCAGGGCAGCGTGATCCAGCAATCCGCTGAGTGTCGACATGAGCCAATCAATCTCCATGTAAGCTGCGAGGTCTTTCAAAGAGTCCGCAAAGGGGCTGCCTTCTTCCATATAAGACTCGATCACTTCTGAGCGGGTGCTCAAATCTGACAGTTCAACCATTGCGCCAGGATTGGCTGAAAGCCGGTGTCGGCCAGCGCGGGTAAAGTAGGGTGAATCGTTTTCCCAACGTGGCAGGGGAATGCCCTTCGTGTGGTGCAAGTATTTTGCCCGCGCCTGCGAGCTACCGGGATTTGCCAGGGAGTCGGCCTGGAGACGTTTGGCAAGTACGGTATGCTGCTCACCCAGCTCCCGCAAGTGTTGCTCCACAAACGGTATATTCAAGCGGATACCCCTCGCTGCCATCCGGCAATACTCCCGTATGGCCCGGCATTCCCAATCGGCGAGTTCAGGATCGCAGGGA
>DATGFK010000614.1:0-3033 GCA_035309185.1 Aggregatilineales bacterium | reverse complement strand
TGAACACGGTGGATGTGGTCGCGCCCGATAAGCCCCTGCCCCGCCTGCCGGTTGCCCGCGCGGTCTGGCTGCCCAGGCCGAATCTACCTGTTGCCGCAGCCGCCTGGATTCACGCGGGAGGCGCGCACCATACCGGCTTCAGCCAGGCGCTCAGCGTCGAACACCTTGAAGATTTCGCGGAAATGGCGGGCCTTGAGTTCTTGCTGATTGACGAAAATACCCAGTTACGCGAGTTCAAAAAGGAACTGCGCTGGAACCAGGTCTATTACCAACTAGCTGCCGGGTTATAGCGACGAGCGGACTGCGGCGATGGGTGCGATTCCGGCTTCGCTATCCATGCGTCTAACGAGGGAGGCTATTATAAGCTAAGAAGACGACGGAACTAAACCACGGATGCTTATAGATTATGATTCAAAAGGAGCTTCGCTAAATGTCTAACACAAAGAAAACTCTCATTGTCGGTCTGGTCGCTCAGGTTGCCCTCGTCTTGGGCCTGGGCTTTCCCGCGCTGACCAGCGCACAGTCGGCCAGTACGACTCAATGGTGCAAGGGCGTCAAGATCGTCTTTATGACCGGTGGCGACCTGGGCAGCGGCTTTGCCGACGTGGTCTACAACGGCGCCGTACAGGCGACGGCTGACCTCGGCCCCTCGACCCAGTATGTCGGGTCGGCCTGGGACGTAAACAAGATGATCACCGACTTCAAAACCGCCGCCGCGACGCACCCCGACGGAATCGCCGTCATGGGTCACCCTGGCGACGACGCCTTCAAACCCCTGATTGACGACGCCGAAAAGAACGGCATCATCGTCACCAGCCAGAACACGAGCCTGGACAAGACCGAAGCGGCCTATAAGGGCGTCGGTTTTGGCTACTCAGGCGCGACCCTGTACACGCAGGGCCAATCCGTCGGCAACGAGGCCGTAAGCCTGTTCGGGCTGAAATCCGGCGACGAAGTCTTCCTGTGGGGTCTGGAATCGCAGCCGGGCCGTGGTCAGCGCACGAAGGGCGTTGACGATGCTCTCAAGGCCGCCGGTATCAAAGTTGACTACCTTGAAATTGACGACGCCACGCAGAAAGACCAGTCGGCAGGCATTCCGATCTTCACGGGCTTTATGTCCGGCCACCCGAACGTCAAGGCCGTGATTACCGACCATGGCGACCTGACCGCCGCGCTGCCCAAGCTGCTCGCCGCCGCTGGCAAAAAACCGGGCGATGTGATGGGCGCTGGCTTCGACGCAGAACCGCCGTCCATCCAGGGCATCAAAGACGGTTGGATCGGCTTCGTGAACGACCAGCAGGAATGGCTGCAAGGCTACCTGCCCATCCTCAATATCTGCCTGACCAAGAAGTATGGCTTCTCCGGTCTGCATGTTGACACAGGCGCGGGCTTCATCACGAAGGATAACGTTGCGATGGTCGCTCCGTTGGTCGCAGCCAAGCCTGAGATCCGCTAATACGCAGGGTACGCAACTTCAGTTCTGAGTTGCGTGATTAATCGGATAGGGGCACTGGCCTGCGCGGTGCCCCTACCTGCACTTTTTATTTATTTTCATTGGCTTTTGTAGGATAAGATAGTTCGATTTTAGAGGAACCGCTGACCATGACGTACCGTCTGGAACTAAAAAATGTTTCTAAATCGTTCGGAGAAGTGAAGTCCCTGCAAAATGTCACCATGCACGTCGATCAGAATGAAGTCGTGGGATTGCTGGGGGACAATGGCGCAGGCAAATCCACGCTGATCAAGATCATCACCGGCTACCATAAGCCAGACAGCGGAGAACTCTATTTCAACGGCCAGGAAGTCAAAAATCTCACCGTCCCCAGGGCGCGCAAGCTTGGGGTGGAGACGGTGTACCAGGAACGCGCGCTGGCCGACCAGCAGACCCTGTGGCGGAATATCTTCCTGGGGCGGGAACTCACCAATAAGTTCGGACTACTGGATGTCAGGAAGATGGTCGAGGAAACGAACCGCCTGATGATCGAATCCATGGGCTTTACTTCCGGCGCCGTGACGGCGGATTCGGTCATCAACAACTTTTCCGGCGGAGAGAAACAAGGCGTTGCCATCGTTCGCGCCCTTTATTTCAAGGCCGATCTGATCGTCCTCGACGAGCCGACGATGGGCTTATCCCTGCAAGAAACACGGAAGCTCATTGATTTTGTTAAAGGCATCAAACGGGCTGGCAAAGCCGCAATCTTTATTGACCATAATGTTTTTCACGTCTACAACGTGGCGGATCGCGTAGTTGTACTGGATCGTGGCACAGTGGCCGGGGAATTCTTGACGAAAGACATCACGCTCAATGAACTCACCGAAAAGATGTACCGGGTGGCAGAAAGTGGACACCTCGATTAAGGCGCATGACAGCATTGCGCCGGCCAACACTGTCCAACTACACCGACATGGAATAATTGATAAGGAATTCATGCGATGACGTTACAAACTGAGCCGCCCGTAAACACGAATAGTGCTGTGGCGCAGCAGTCGAGCCGTAGCCAGCAGACATGGAGATTCGTGCGCCGCTATGGATTGCAGTTCGGCATTGTCGGCGTCATGGTCATCATGTGGTTTCTGTTGTGGCTGGCGGCCCCGGACACCTTTCGAAACAAAGAAATCTACATTTCCTTTGCCGATTCTGTGCCGTATTATGGCATTATGGCCCTGCCCATCACCTTGCTGATCATTGCCAGGGAAATTGACCTGTCGTTCGGTTCGATTATGGCCGTCGGCGTGATGTGTTTCCTGGCTGTCTTCAATGCGACGGGCAGCCCAATCCTGGGACTGATTGGCTGTCTGCTGGCCGGGCTTGGTGCAGGGCTGCTCAACGGCTTCATCGTGGTGAAGCTTGGCATTCCCTCGCTGATTGCGACGATTGGTATGCAATTCTTCTGGCGCGGCGCGGTTCTCGTCCTGACCACCGTTGCCTCAAACTTCCCGATGGAACCTGCTGTGCAAGCCGATCCCGTCCTGAAGGAATTGCTGGTCGGGCGAATATTCGGCGTGATTCCAGCGCAGTTCATTTGGATGATT
>DATGFK010000613.1:0-13491 GCA_035309185.1 Aggregatilineales bacterium | reverse complement strand
CCGCAGGTCGCGCAGGAGATCGCGCAGGCTGGCTTGATCCGAGAGCCGAATCGAGCTATTGGCGAGGCGTGTGGCCTTGTCCATTGGCGTGAGGTAGTGGATGCCTAGAACCTGTCCTCCGGCGCGATCAAAGACGGCCAGGCTCTTGAGCGCATCGTTAATCGCATCACGGTGAAAGGTCAGGGCCACGCTCTCCCCACTGATCGCGCCCTGCCGCACAAAGAACCCAACGCCATGCTTGTAGAGTACCATCTCCCGGATCGGCAGTCCTTCCATGATCAACTCCTTTTCTTTTGTGGTCCTGTGCTCTACCATAAGCGGAAAAATATTTTTGTTTGCGATGAGATTCCTATCTCCCAGAACAGCGAGAGAGGGATCGTTCGGGTGAGATCAATTGCCAGGCAGCGGTGGAATCTGCCGGTGATAGTCCGTCGCGTCCTGGAAGCGTCTGGCGACGGCCAGAACGGTTGACTCGTCGTAAAGCCTGCCGGTAAAGGTCACACTGGCTGATTTTCCATTCTGCATCGTCCCGTTGGGAATAACCGCCGCCGGATGCCCGGTCATGTTGGTCAGCAGCAAATTGTCACCCTGAAAAGTCGGCGCCAGGTACACATCCAGCTCAGCCATGATCTTGCCCATCGCCCGGATCAGCAGGCTGCGCACGCGCTGCGCCTGGATGTATTCTACCGCCGGGATCAGCCGTGAGCGCCGAAACGTCGTCGGCCACGCATCTTGATTCTGGCGGGCCAGCAGATCGTCACGATTGGTCAGGGTCAATTCTTCAAAAGCCGCCGCCGCTTCCGCTGCCAGCAAAATCTGTGTCGCGGGGATGTGCTCAGGCGTGCAGACATTGCCAATGATTGAGGATGTCACGATCGGCCCTAAATTCGATCTTGACACACCACAAGCGCTATCGTGTGACTTGCTCCAACGCTTTCAGTTGCGTAACGCTCTCTTGTTGCGTGAGGTTCAGCTACAGGTCTCTGTCAGCGTTGGTTTTGTCATCTGTTGTGTAAATATCGTTTTTGGCGTTAATTCCGTCGTATTCGCCGTCATCATCAAGGCTGTCGATCAGGTATTGCACGCCATCGTGTGCCACCAGCAATCGTCCCTGCCTATCGAAGTACGGAGCCATCTCCTCAATATCTTCGATATCGTCCTCCTCGAACTCTTCGTTATCAAGCACAGTTGCCCGCCGTTTCAGTTCACGAAGCCGTCCGCCGCTCAGATCATCCGGGTCAGCGTCAGGATTTGTTTCGTCCGGAAATAACCAGCGTTGCATCGCTTCCTGGCGAATTTCGGCTGCGTTGTTTGTATCGGCAGCAGCCTCCCAAAGCTGATTGTCGGTGAGTGCGTCGAGCTGATCCATGTCATCAATCATCATGTCAACAACTTTCTTTTACATATTACAGAATTCGTAGGATCACTTTCGTCCCATAACCTTAACTGTGCTGTGGAATCATCGTGTGCTCATAGCTATCTTAGCGCTGAATAACCTGGTATTTGAGGATCATTGCTCCGGTTCTAGTTGGTTTTGAACTGACGAGTTTCAATCTTTGGAGGCTATTCTCTTCGGTGAGGAGATGCCTGCCACGCCCCGCCAGGACGGGGAAAACAACAAGCTCCAGTTCGTCCAGAAGGCCGTGGTCGAGCAGGGAACGGATGAGGGTGATACTTCCATGTGCGCCGATGTTCTTCCCAGGTTTCTGCTTCAACTGCGCGATCTCCTGGAACACATCGCTCTTGATCAGTGTGGCAGGCTGCCATTCATCAACACTGCTCAAGGTGGTTGAAACGACATACTTGCGGACATTGTTAATGAACCCAGCAAAGGATAGTTCGTCGCTCGCGGTGGGCCAGTAGGCCCCCCATTGCTGATACATCACGCGCCCCAGGAGTACGGCATCCTGCGCGTTTATCACTTCTACCATGTTATCATTTGCATCTGCATCAAAGTTTTCTATCCAATCGAAGGGATCGTCGACGACACCATCAAGCGACATTAATAAATAGCCAACGACTTTTCTCATCTCTGTCCGACCTCCCTATACTGATTCACGCCCGTGGACAACGGTGTTACAGCGCAATGTTGTGAAAAGCAGTGCGTCGAGCGAGTTTAGTTCTGGGTAGAAGCAGTCACCTTTTTTGACCGAATGGCAGCCATCTCTTTCGGAGTGGCGACTAATGTTTCATGCCAAAGTTGATATCAGGAGAAACTGTCGGCAATGGTGGCGACGTAAAGTTCAAGCTTCCTCCAGACGCCTGATCGAGTTCTTCTTCGGAGAGTTCCTTTTCCGGTTGGGCGTTCTTGTCCTTATCCTTCTTCTGGTCTTTCTTTCCCTTTGCAGCATCTCTCTTTGTGGGCATACTTTCCTCCGCTCAAAAACATGCGACCATTTGATACCAACAGGATACAACAAGATTGTCTGGAAATCGTCAATTCTGCAACCGATAAATACTGAGCGTAGAACTTTCCTGACGGGTTTCTAGCCCCACTCGTGACTTCTAGCTATCGCACCCCATGACCTCTGGTTAGATGAGCGCAGGCTAAAGATAGCCCCCTCGGCATGTACAGCGGCACCTACCTGAGAGTAGAATGGTATATTGGCTGGAAAAACCGGAACGACTTCGTTTTACGACTTTTGTTCGAATCCCACGTAAGATTCTTTTGTGTGAAAGTTTCCACTAGTTCTTTTGGCCTGAATTGAAACTAACAACGGATTCATGGTGAATGCTCAATCTCGATAGGCGTTGGGTCAAAATCATACACGACCTGTGGATCTACAAGTCGCGCACCTTTACCGTGATCATGGCGATTGCCATCGGCGTCACGGGCGTGGGGATGGTCAGCACCACGCAGATCATCCTGCTGGAAAATTACATGGCACAGTACCGCGCCAGCAATCCCGCTGATGCGACCATAGGCACTTCGTCCTTTGGCGAAAGCTACTTGCGCAACGTCCGCAACCTGCCGGAGGTCGCCGCTGCCGATGCCCGCCATACCATCGGCGCCAGGATCGAGATGCCGTCCGGCGCAGAGCGCCCCATAGCGCTTCAGGCCATCCCAGACTTCAACGCGATCAACGTAGACAGGATCGTGGCGATGCCCGGCGCAATCGTGCCGCCGCCCACGCAGGGCGTGCTGCTGGAACGATCCGTACTGGTCAACGATAACCTGCACAGCGGCGATTCGATCAGCGTGCGGATGCCTGACGGCAAGTATCACAGCCTGACTATTGCGGGCTTCGTGCTCGATTCCCTGGTCACGCCCACCTCGATCACGGCGCAGGTCTACGGCTTTATCACCTTCGACACAGCCTCCTGGCTTGAAAACGATGAAAAACTGAGCCACGTGTCCCAGGCCGATCTGTACTACGACAAGCTGCTGGTGATCGCCAACGTGGGTTCCAACGACCAGACCGAGATCGAGTCGGCCATGACCCGCCTGCAACGCGACATGGCCCGCATCGATCCGAAGGTGACGATTGGCTCGGTCTCGATCCCGCAGGCGGGCAAGCCCACGCTGCAAGATAACCTGAACGCGATCTGGATCGTGCTGCAAGTGGCCGGGGCCGCTTCGCTGATCCTGAGCGGATTCCTTGTCACCAACATCATGACCGCGCTGATCTCGCAGCAGATTCGGCAGATCGGCATCATGAAAGCCATTGGCGCGCGGACGCGGCAGATCATCGTCATTTACCTCGTCATGTCTATGATCCTGGGCGGGATCGCGCTGATCATCGCCATCCCGCTCGGATCGGCAGCGGGCTATGGCGTGACGACGTTTATCGCCAAAATCCTGAACGCCGACATCAACACGTTTTACCTGCCCGGCCCTGTCCTGGCCCTTCAGGCCGGGTCGGCGCTGCTGGTGCCTGCCGTGGCGACGATCCTGCCTGCACTGACGGGAACGCGCATGTCGGCCCGCGAGGCGATGTCCAGTTCGGTGAATGCCGCCGCCAGCAGCCGCCTGATCAGCCGCGTCCTGGGGCCGCTGGGCACGTTCTCGATGCCGGTGGCCTTTTCGGTGCGCAACGTGTTCCGCCAGCAGCTTCGTCTGATCCTGACCCTGACGGCGCTCGGTATCGGCGGGACGACCTTTATGGCCGTCATCGGGACGCGCGGCGCGCTCAACCAGGGCTTTGACGACCTGCTGACCGAGAACAACTTCAACGTCACCGTCACCTACCGGTTGGATTCAGCGACCGTGGTCAACAACGTCGAGGACAGCGTCAAAGCGATCCCCGGCGTGCTGGCTGTGGAAACCTGGAAAACCGCCGCCATGCACCGCGTCTACGCCGACGGTTCACAAAGCGGATCGATGTCGGTGCTGGCCGTGCCGCCCGCCACGCAAATGCTGCGCCTGACGCCCTCGCAAGGCCACTGGCTGACGGCTGACGACCAGAACCAAATGTACATCAACCGCGACGCGCTGGAACTGCTCGGCCCGGATACTATGACCAATCCGATCAAGATGGATCTGAACGGCGGCAAAACACTGTGGCACGTCGTGGGCCTTGGCGGACGCTCACTCAGTCCGCAGGGTTACATCACCCTGGATGACTACGACCGCTACTTTAAGAACATGCCGCCCGTGCGCCTGCTCGTCGTCCAGACCACCCAGACCGACATCCCTTACATCCAGCAGGTTGAGCTGCAAATCATGGCGCTGTTCAAAGCCAAGAAGTGGACGGTGATCTCCGCCTCCATCGTGGATACCGGAGCGGCCCGCACGCAGGTCAACAACGTGATCTATGTGCTCATCGGCACGGCCCTGCTGATCGGGGCGGTGGGCGGATTGGGGCTGGCTAATACGCTCGAATTGAATATCATGGAGCGCACACGCGAGATTGGTATTCTGCGTTCACTCGGCGCGAAAAGCTATCTGATCCGGCTGATGATCATCAGCGAGAGCTTCACCATCTGTATCATCAGCATCATCATTTCGGCGCTGCTCTCGAATCCGTTCGGCGCGCTGATGACCGACCTGATCGGCCAATCGCTGCTGGCCCGCCATTTAACGTATGAGTTTACCGCATCGGGCCTGTTGATCTGGATCGCCATCCTCGTCACGCTGGGCCTGTTCGCGAGCCTGGCCCCGGCACAGCACGCGATCCATCTCACTGTACGTGACACACTGGCCTACGAATAAAAGGAAACGCGATGGAACAGCCATTTATCGAGATACGCAACCTGGTTAAAGTCTACAAGACAGCGGCGGGCGAATTCCCGGCCCTCAAAGGCGTCAGCCTGAGCATTGAGCGGGGCGAATTTGTCGCCATCACAGGCAAATCCGGCAGCGGCAAATCCACGCTGCTCAACACGTTTACGGGCATTGACCACCCGACATCGGGCGAGATTTTTATCGCTGGCGAGGCGCTGCACCGTTACAGTGAACAGCGCATGGCGATCTGGCGCGGGCGCAACCTGGGCATTATCTTTCAGTTCTTCCAACTGCTGCCGACCCTGAGCGCGATGGAAAACATCCTCATGGCGATGGATCTGAACAACGTGATCAAGCCGAGGGATCGCCGCAAGCGGGCGCAGTACCTGCTCGACCTGGTGGGCCTGGGCGACAAGGTCAACAAAATGCCCGGTGAACTGTCCGGCGGCGAACAGCAGCGGGTCGCCATTGCCCGTTCCCTGGCGAACGATCCGCCGCTGGTGGTGGCCGACGAGCCAACCGGCAACCTCGACAGCAGCACGGCGGAGTCGATCTTCGACCTGTTCAGGACTCTGGTATCACAGGGCAAGACCTTCATTATGGTCACGCACGACGTAGACCTGGCCCGGCGCATCGAGCACAACATCATCATTGCGGACGGGAAGATCGTCAGCCAGATAAGGCACCGGGCCGACGAAAAGCACCTGGAGTCGGTCTTCCTGGAGTCCGGTGAGGAAATTCAACAAATTCAAGAGGTGGCGGCGCGCTGAGAAGCCGCCGATTTTTTACAATACATTACCGCCGATTGTCGTCTATAATTGAACTATCCCTACCGTTACCGGGTACAAGATAGAATTGATGACACAGCCAACCCGAATTCAACCCGTGGCAATGCTGGCCGCGGACGTGAAGTTGTTCTGGTCTCTCGAAGAAGAGCGGAGCAGCTACAATCAAGACGATATTATTCCTGATTCGTACACGGAACTGATCATCAACGTCGGCGCGCCCTGTACACTGGAAACGGACAGCGGGAAGGTCATCGCACTCCCCCGCGCCTACCTCAATCCCCTGCAAACCAGGCCGCTGCGTTTTCGCACGCAGGGCTTTATTCAGATCATTTCGATGCGCGTGTATCCCTGGGCCGTTCGTCCGCTGCTGAACGTGGATACGGATTCGAGCGATACGCACATCATTGCCCTGGATGGAGCCTGGCAGCGCTATGCCGAATACCTGATGCGGACGGCGCACCAGTTTGGCTACGAGGAAGCGATCCAACGCTTGCAGGAATACGTGTGCGAACGGGCCTACCGGACGACTCACGACGTATCCCCCATCCGCGCCGCCGGACATCTGCTACGCAAGAGCCAGGGGCAGCTCCGCATGAGCGAACTGGCCGCGCACTGCTACCTTTCGACCAGCCAGTTTGAGCGACGCTTCAAACACTACACGGCGGTCTCGCCCAAGACCTACGCGCGACTGATCCGCTTTGAGGCCGTCCGCAACGCCCTCATGTTCAATCCTGGACGGCGGCCCGTGGAACTGGCTCACGAGTTTGGCTACAGCGACCAGGCGCATTTTATCCACGATTTCAAAGCCTTCGCGGCCTGCACGCCGGGCGAATTCGCGCTCCAGGCGCAGGCCAATTTTGACAGCGCGGAGATCGCCCGCTGGTGGGCAGCCTAAAGGTGGCCCATCCCTAAGCCCCGATCCGCAAACGCCGATTTTTTCCAATACGGCTGACTCCTCTTCTCCTACAATCCATGCGTATCACAAGTCAGAAAGGTGTTTCTACGCATGGATTCTCAAAACACGGCTCAAGGGCCAAATAAGAACGCGCTCGTCTTCATCCTGCTGACCGGGTTCCTGTCCTCGGTTGGCTTCGGGATTATCGAGCCGGTTGGGCCATTCCTGGTCAGTCACTACGTCAGCGACCCGAACAGTGTGGGCAGCGTACTGGGCTGGCTGGTGACAAGTTACGCGATCTGCCAGTTCGTGGCCGCGCCCGCTCTGGGCGCTTTCAGCGATAAATATGGGCGGCGGCCCATCCTGCTGCTCTGCATGGTCGGCTCGGCGGTGGGCTATCTTCTGATGGGCATTGGCGGGGCGTTATGGGTGCTGTTCCTGGGCCGCATCATTGATGGCATCACGGGCGGTAACATGAGTGTCGCCTTTGCCTATGTCGCCGACAGCACCCCGCCCGGACAGCGCGGCAGATATTTTGGCCTGATGGGCGCGGTCTTCGGGATCGGCTTCATCGTCGGCCCGGCGCTGGGCGGGCTGATCGCCCGGCTGGGCGTGGCAGCTCCCTTCTATGTGACGGCAGCCCTGACCACCGCCAACATTCTCTACGGACTGTTCTTCATGCCCGAAAGCCTGACCCAAGAGAAGCGATCTGAGGTCAAGCTCTCCCACCTCAACCCGTTGAGCGCCCTGGCAGACGTGATGGCTGTCCGGGAACTGCGCTGGCTGTTGATCGCCACGTTTCTGTACACCTTGCCCTTCGCAGCCTTACAGGTCACGATAGGTCTTTTCGCCAGGGATAGCCTGAACTGGGATGTTGCGGCCATCGGGATCATCTTTGCCACGGTTGGCGTCACCGATATTTTTGTGCAGGGGCTTCTGCTGCAAGTGCTGCTCAAGCGTTTTAACGAATCGCAGGTGGCGATTGGTGGCTTTGTGTCGGTCATCGTCGGCTACCTGTTGATTGGGGCGGTTGCTTTTCTGCATTCGAGCCTGTCGCTGTTCGCCGGGACGGTTGTGTTTGCGATGGGCGATGGCCTGGTCGGCCCTTCGCTCGGCGGCTTGTTGTCGCGGGCTGCGGGAAGCCGTTCACAGGGCAAAGTGCAGGGCGGCAGCCAATCTGTGCAGTCATTGGCGCGGATTGCCGGACCTTTCGTCGGCGGCCTGATGTATGACAGCCTGGGCCACGCCTCGCCTTTCCTGGCCGGGGCCGGGATCGTGCTGCTGGCGATTGTGGTGGTGGGCACGGCCCTGCCCGCGATCAAGGGGCTGGCGCCGCTGGCCGACGGATCGGAGCCTGCGGCGGTGTGAGAATCCCTTTCCCCCACGATTAAGGGGGAAAGGGGTTGGGGGATAGAGGGGATAGTGACTTTAGAAATCATCGCCGTCCTCAGTAAGTGAAGCCCCTCCGGGACTGACGCCTTTCGTTTCCTCAGAAAACATGGATAATAACGTGGAGGCGGCATATTATTGAGCCAGCCGCCACTGCATCAGGCGAAAGCGAGCGTTTAGTTTCATGAATCAAAAAACGATGATCACCGTTGGCGTCTTCGTGGTTGGCCTGCTGATCGTGCTGGGCATAGAGCAGTATGTTCTTCACGTTTCGGGCGGGTTTCTGAAGTTGATCATTGGTCTGGTGATCGCCGCGATTGCGGCAGGCATTGCCTTCGCTGTCGTCAAGACGCCCACGGCGAGTTAATAGTTCGCCTTAAAGTAAGGTCGGAGCGATGGCTCCGACCCATTCGGTTGCGATGACCTATTTGGCGCGCATCCGATTGTTTTTGGCATTGTGCTCAACTTCGGCAAGCCCCAATTCCTCCATGAGCGGAGGAATATACATGCCAAAACGCCCCCGGAGACCCTTCTTCAAGCCATACCAGCCGCCAATTGGATTATCAGATGAACGGCCCCACGCTTCGACGGTTCCTTCTTTGGCAGGCTTCTGTTCATCCGCGCTGCCCAGTTCCATCCAATCCCCGCGCTTCTTGAGCATCTCATGCAGGTCATTCAGGCAGCGTAGATCGTAATGCAGCACCGTCTTGCCAACCGTACACACGATGATCGGCGGATTGTGCGCTTCGTCTTTGTACATGGTGTATTCTGCTGTGCCAGAAGGGGTTTTCAAAACCCAGGGCTGTTCTTTGGTACCTGCTCCGTTTTTCATTTATACCTCCAAGGTAAACAAATCGGACTCGATCCAATATGACGGGAATCAGAGGCGAAAGGGTCCGCACCGCTCGAAAACCTGGTTTATAATGGCTGTGGACTGGCTTTACCGCATACGGCGTAAGGCGAGTGAGCATTTCTACGTGCATCAGATAGAGGGTTGGTATGTCCCAGACTGTACCACAAGCTGATCTGAGCGGCATTGACCAACTCACCTTTGGGATGATGCTAGAACCTCACCGCCGGGAACTGCACGTGCATTGCTACCGCATGGTTGGCTCCGCGATGGATGCCGAAGACCTGGTGCAGGAAACGTTTCTGCGGGCCTGGCGGCATAGAGGGACATTCGAGGGACGCGCGTCACTGCGCGCGTGGCTCTATAAGATTGCGACGAACGTCTGCCTGGACGCTCTAGATCAGCGTCCCAGGCGACTGCTACCCATCACACGGCAGGCCGTTTCAACCCTTGACGAGCCGATCCCGCCTGAAGTGAATGAACCCATCTGGTTGGAGCCATTCCCTGACGATAGGCTGCCTTCCAGCGATGATAATCCAGAATCCTCCTTCGTTGCGCGCGAAGAGATCTCAATCGCATTTATGGCGGCGCTGCACCTGCTGCAACCGCGCCAGCGGGCGATCTTGATCCTGCGCGACGTGCTGGACTGGCAAGCCAACGAGGTTGCAAATTTGCTTGGCTTGAGCCTTTCCGCGGTCAAGAGCGCGCTGCATCGGGCACGGACGCGGCTGGCTGCTTATGCCCAGGCGGAAGCGACGGAAAGCGTGAGGGCAACTTCGTTTGACGAAGAGTTGCAAACGCAATTGGCTCGTTATGTGCAGGCCTGGGAGAGCGCCGACATCAACGCCCTGATGGCGCTTCTGAAAGAAGATGCTACGTTCAGTATGCCGCCCATTCCAAGCTGGTACCGGGGACGCGACACAATCGGTGCGCTCACAGCCCGAACCATTTTCAGCGGCGAAGCGCAGGGACGCTGGAAACTGCTGCCCACCCTTGCCAACCGCCAGCCCGCCTTCGGCCTGTACCAGCGTGCCGGGGCGAACATCTATCACGCCTATGGGATTCAAGTGTTGACGCTGAATCACGGTCAGATCGCGGACATCACAACGTTCCGCAGCCCGGAACTGGTTGCCTATTTCAAGCTGCCACAGACACTATCTACAGGAGCTGCATAAGGTTGAACCCCTGGAAGCGCAAGCCGAAAGAGAAAGTCAAACGGAAGGGTCTGCCCGGTCAGCGCACCCGTATCACGTCGGGATTGACTTTGCTGATCGTGCTGTTCTTTATTGCGTTGTGGTTCTTGATCATCAGTCCGCCGGTGCCGCCCGTGCCGATCAACGCCAGCACAAGCGCGCCAATGGTGACGCCAACCTTGCCTGTCGTGTTCGGGATCAACGGTGGAACCCCTGTAGGAACGCTTGTGGTTGTCCCGGCGCTCCAACCCTTGCAGATCAAGGCGTTGTGTACCGACCCAAAGCAATACAGGACCCTCTGGCAAGTCTTGAACCCGAATCCATACGCGGTGAAATTTACGGCTACCACGCGGAGCCTCGCCACATGGGCGACACAACCGGGAACCGTTCCGGCGATGTCCGGGGATACCCCCGGTACCCTTCAATTGCAATCTTTCTATGAGGCACCAGGCGTCATCATGACGCTGGCCGTGGAGGGCAGCGATTCGGCCCCGTTCAGCCCGAACAATCCGCAGCCATGCCCTTCGACGGGACTAAACAATTGAGAACTACGCGCTCACTTCACAGCGTAACCCGCGATGTGCTGCGCCACGATGGGCGTCTCCACGCGAAAATCTTCGATCTGTACGCTGCTGAAGCCTGCCGCCTGGATGGTCGCTCCGGTTTCGCGATCCACCTCGCAGCCATCGCTGACCAGCTTCCAGATGGGTTTTACGATGCCCTGGATACGGCGGGAGACGCTTTTGCGAGGCGCCGCCACATGCTCGATAAACACGTAACGGCCACCGGGCTTGAGGACGCGCAATATCTCCCTGAGCGTGCGCTGCGGATCGCGCACGGAGCACATCACCAGCGTGCCGACCACCGCGTCGAAGCTGCCGTCGGGCGCATCTAGCTGTTCCGCGCGACCCTCGCGCAGATCAATGCTCAGGCCGAGCCGCTCCGCCTCACGCTGGATGTAAGGCAGCATGGCAGGATTGGGTTCCAGACCATGCCAGCGGATGTCCCGCGAATAATAGGCCAGGTTCGGCCCGGCGCCAGGGCCGATCTCCAGGATGTCGCCGTGCAAGTCTGCGAGCAGCGCGTGCTTGCGCCCTCCGTAACTCTCTTCATCGCGCTCGTTCTCGGAGGCCATCGCCGCCGCGAAAAGCCTTTGATACCAGCTTCCGCGCCGTGCCGGAGGTGTTGAATTCGATCCTGTCGCCATGTGCATTGCCCTCGCTTGGGGTCGAGCATCCCCATAAGATTACTGCACTTTGCCAACTTTTTCCGTTGTGAGTACGATACGCTTCACTGTCGTTCTTCGCGCAGTGAACCCCATCTTCACACGGGCTGATACTGTCGGGATAGAACATGCCGTGTCTGCCCAATACTCTATACGTCTTTTCGTGTCAAAAGTTGAGATCCAAACAGGAGATGACGTGTGATAGCCAGTAGTCACGGTTGGGCCTAGAAACCCGTCAAGAAATTCCTACTCGCAGCAGTTGGCAGAAAAGTGCCGCCCAACAAGCGTATCGGGGGTCGCGCTATTCACGATACATGAATTGGATGCTAAACAGTAGAGAGGTGGTTGTTCTTTTACGGTGCCTGGTAATCGCCAGATACAAGTGGCTTAAATATTGTTTGCTGGCAGACCAAGGCTTTCCAGCAAATGGATGAAATCAACGCGAGAAATGCCCAATAGGTCTGCCAGTTCGCTCTGCATCAGTTCGCCACGCATGAACTGATCGTGAAGCAGGCGCACCTTGCTATCAAATCCATCTTGTGTAATCGCCGGGAATTTACTTGACGCGCCCGTCGTGTGTTAAATCGTCTGGTGTGCTGGCGCGCTCAATAGCTTTGAGCAAATTTCCGCGTTCCTGGAGTACAAGTGCGGCTGACTCAAGCGACTTGGTATCAACCCGCTGTAGCAAATCGCCAGGCGTACACTCCAGGACCTTGCACAGGCTGTTGATTTTTCGCAAGTCGGGGTACACCAGCTCACCGGACTTGATCCGGTTTAGCGTCGCCAGGGAAATTCCAGCCTGTCGAGCTAATTCGCTGTAGGTCATGCGCTTGTTATGCGCACTCTGCCATTTATAGATGGCCGAGTCCAGGTTAAGAAGTATAGGCATACCACCCTCGATGCATAAATTCTTTGGTGCGTAATATACCTCCTTTCCCACGATCTGCAAAGGTTTATAGCAAGGCGCTTGACAATTTATCTCACATAATGATATAGTTTGTATCGTTATGTGGAACGGCCGACCACTGCACATTCCAGACATCGCTCGTTGAGGGAGGAAAATCATGAATAAGCTGTCGGAGACCCTGGGTACGCTTCAGATCGGGCCCCCCCAATCCCACGCCAACATGATGATTTATCCGTTGAGCTTAAAGAATGGGCATAGTCGCGGCTATCGCACCCTGGACGAAGCCCTGGAAGCACAAACCATCCAGGTGCTGGAGGTCAGTGAGGGTGGCAACGTTCCAACGCTGAAGGTTCGCAACACCGGCGACCTGCCGGTGCTGATGGTCGTGGGCGAAGAGCTGATCGGCGCAAAACAAAATCGGGTGTTGAACACCTCGCTTCTGGTGCCGGCCCAGAGCGAGCTGAACATCCCGGTAAGTTGCGTGGAACAAGGCCGCTGGTCCTACCGGGGCCGCCAGTTTTCCAGCAGCCCATCTCCGTCCCACATGAAGTTGCGCAAGGACCAAACCGAAAGCGTCACCAGGACTCTGCGTTCCTCACCGGGAGCCTTCCACGCAGACCAGTCAATGGTCTGGGGAGAAGTCTCGCGTAAAATGAGCTTCCACGAGTCGTCCTCACCAACCCATGCCATGCACGATATGTACGACCAGATGGCAGGCAAGCTCACAGATTATACAGCCGCCTTCCAGGCCCCGCAGACACAGGGCATTCTGGTGGCAATCAACGGCAACGTCGTCGGCGCGGACATGTTTGACCATGCCGAGACGCTGCTGAGGTTATGGCCCAAATTGCTGCGCAGTTACGCCGTAGATGCCATCGAACACAGCACAGAAGCAGCGCAGTCGGAGCGCTCAATGGATACGCAAGGCTTTATCCAGGCGGCGGCGCAGGCAACCGATGAAACCTACGACTCGGTTGGCATCGGCAAGGACGTGCGCCTGAGCGGCGAGCAAATCAGCGGCAGCGGCTTGCTGTGGGATGAAAAAGTCATCCATGCAAGTCTATTCAACAAGCAAGCGTA
>DATGFK010000612.1:0-6946 GCA_035309185.1 Aggregatilineales bacterium | reverse complement strand
TGCAGGCTCCCAGAGTCTCGCCAGGGCGACTTTTGGCCTGGAGCTTTCTGTGGCTGTGGATCGCTATTACGCTTTTCCCGGTCTACTGGATCGTGCGTATGGCGTTTTCCACGCAAAAGCTGCTGCTGGCAAATCCAACTTCGCTCGTTCCCGTTGGCCCGACGACGGACGCTTTTCAGCGCGTATTGGGGATGCTGCCGCTGCAAACGGTGCTCGATCAAGGCGGTTCGCCCAAAGTGCTGCATTTTGGCCTGTACCTCCTGACGACACTCGCCGTCACGTTGCTCGTCAGCGGAGGGTCAACCGTATTCAATACGATGGCGGCTTACGCCTTTGCCCGGCTGCGCTTCCCTTTTCGTTCCCAGCTCTTTTACCTGTACCTGATTGTTCAGATCATGCCTTCCGTTCTGGGGTTAATCCCCAATTTCCTTCTCATCCAGAGCTGGGGCTGGGTCGGAAGTATCCAGGGCATCGTCGCGCCTGCCTTCCTGGGCAATGCCTTTGGCGTGTTCTTTTTGAGGCAGTTTTTACTCGGCATTAACCGGGAACTCGAAGAGGCGGCCATGCTAGACGGCGGGAGTCTGATCGGGATTTTTCGCCATATCATCGTGCCTATCAGTATTCCCGCCATTACTACGATGTTTGTTCTCACCTTCATGTCGGCCTGGAATGAACTGCAATGGGCCTATTTTGCGGGCGGTAGCGGGCATATCGAGGGGACAACGACCCTGACTGTCGCCATGCTTGCCTTGCGTGCCCAGTCGCAGCGTGGGCTGCCAGACTTCACGGGTTTGATGGCCGGTACGTTGATCAGCGTGATTCCGATGTTCATTGTATTCGGCATATTTGGTCGCAAGATTGTGGACTCGATTCAGTTCAGTGGATACCGATGAGGAGGTGATGTTCAACAGCCAAATCAACAGACCTGTTCGCACGATTTCGCCAGAACCACATTAAGAGGAACCAGGGAGACAAGAATGAAATCTTCAAGACGTTTTTCAGCATTAAGTATTGCCATCGCCACAACGTTGCTACTTTCTGTAGCCAACATCCCCATTCAGGCACAATCCAGTGCCGTACAGCTACGCTATGCCTTGTGGGACTCCGGCCAGCAGCCTGCCTACCAGGCCTGTGCCGATGCCTTCACCAAAGCCAATCCGAATATTACGGTTGCCATCGAGCAAGCTGGATGGAGCGAATATTGGAGCGGCCTGACGACCGAACTGGTTTCAGGGACGGCCCCGGATGTGTTTACCAACCACCTGGCCCATTACCCGGAACTGTTGAGCAAGAATCAACTGCTGGACATTCAGTCCTTCGTCACGGCGGATAAGGTTGACACCAGCATCTATACCACGAATCCTGACCTCCTGGTGAAAGACGGCAAACGCTACGGTCTGCCCCAGGATGGCGACACGATTGCGATCTTCTACAATGCGGATATGTTCCAAAAAGCTGGCGTCACCGCCGACGAGATCGCTGGTTGGACGTGGAATCCCCAGGATGGCGGCACGTTCCAGAAAAGCATCGCGAAGTTGACACTGGATAGCAGTGGTCGTAATGGCCTCGATCCCAAGTTTGACAAGACCAACGTGGTGCAGTGGGGCTTTATGGGCGGGCCAGGCGATGCCAGCAGCGGCGCGCAGCCTGACTGGTCAGCCTTTGCGGCCAGCACGGGCTACCAGGCCACCGACGGCCCCTGGACGACCAAATACCACTACGACGATCCCCGCGTGGCCGATACCGTCCAGTGGTGGGCCGACCTGCACCTGAAGTTTGGCTTCGCGCCGGATTCGAACCAGTTATCCAGCGGCGAAGACAGCGTGTTCCTGGCCGGAAAAGCGGCCATGTTCCCGATGGGTTCCTGGGACATTGCGACGGCTGCCGGGGCGACGTTCAAGGTTGGCTTCGCGGAACTGCCCGCAGGGCCGATGGGCCGCAAAACGCCTGTCAACGGCCTGGCTCCGGCCATTTACGCCGGAACGAAGCACCCCAAGGAAGCCTGGCAGTGGGTCAAGTTCCTGACCTCGCCTGATTGCGCCAACATCGTCGGGGATCATGCCGTCGTCTTCCCCGCCATCCAGTCGGGCATTGACCGCGCGCTGGAAGGCTACAAGAAGAAGGGCCTGGACGTTTCAGCTTTTACCAAGATCCGTGCCGAGAAGAACAGCACATTCCTCCTGCCCGTCACCGACCACATCAGCGACGTCACGAATATGCTCCAACCCGTCTTGCAGGACATTTTCGACGGGAAGACCACCGCGAAAGAGGCCCTGCCCAAGATCAACACGCAGATCAATGCGCTGTTCACGTCAAGTGCGACGGCTGCTGCCACCGCTGCCAAGTAAATTACTCTCGCTCTAAACAACTCACACCTATGGGGGATGCCTGGTCGCATCCCCCTGAAAGAATGAGCCATGAAAAGACAAATCGCTCTGTGCGGGGCGGGCTGCCTGGTACTCATCTTGATGATCGTCTGCTTCAAGGCATTTCCTGCGGGCGCGCAACCTAAACAGGCTGGGCAGTCCAGCGACGATCCCTCCCACAACTGGACGCTCCTGGATTACGCGCCAGCGCCAGCCGACAACCCGCTCAAGGGCTTCATGCCTTTTTATGACGCCTATGGCTCAATGAACGCGCCCATCGCCAACGATTTCCCGCACAGTATGGAGTATTTTTACGTACCCCTGCGCGATCTGATGAATGGGCCGAACAGCTTCACCTTCGAGACAGGCATCGAGCCGCAGTTGCAATCCATCGCCAGCCGGGGCGATCAGGCGGTCTTGCGCGTCTACCTGGACTACCCGACTCGCAGCACAGGCATTCCCCAATTTTTGCTGGACGGCGGGCTGAAGGTTCATAAGTACACGGTCTTCGGCAACACCATGCAGCCCTGGGATAGCGTATCGCCGGATTACGACGATCCAAACCTCGTGACGGCGATGACGGCCTTCATTGCGGAATTTGGGCGGCGCTACGACGGCGACCCGCGCATCGGCTTTATCGAACTTGGCCTGATTGGCTTCTGGGGCGAATGGCATACCTGGCCGATGAATGGCGAAGACCAGGAGACGGCGCTGCTCAAAGCGCGGCCCGATACGAAAGTGGAAAACTGGATGCCTTCCGACCAAACCCAGGAGCAGGTCATCAAATCCTATGCCGGAGCGTTTACGAAAACCCGTTTGCTCATGCGCTATCCGGTGCTCCCGCCCGCAGGCGAGCAAGCCAGCCCTGGCCGCCTCATCCCTTATGGGAGCATGAAGTACAACATCGGCTATCATGACGATTCTTTCGCATACAACACACTTTTTGGCCTGGACTGGTACTTTATGGGTCGTCTGCAATGGACGGGCGGCATCAACAAATGGAAAACCGCGCCCATCGGCGGCGAACTGCGCCCGGAAATTCAACTGAGCCTGTGGATCGATCCGCCCTCGCGCAACGATATGGAAGACTTCAGCACGGCAGTAGACGACTCACACGTGTCGTGGCTCATTGCGCACAGCCTTTATGTCTCCAGGAGCGTGGTCGCAGGAACCCCGATCTATAAGGCGGCTGTCCTCGGCGCGCAGCATATGGGCTACGAGTTTACGATTAGCGCCGTCAAACTGCCCAACATCCAGGCGAGTGACCCGCTTCAGGTTGATTTACGAATCCAGAATAGAGGCGTCGCACCTTTCTATTACGATTGGCCCCTTGAACTAGGGGTTCTGGACCGCACGGGCAATCTGGTCGCAACTTACAGTCCGGGCTGGACGCTCTCGAGTCTCTTGCCGTCGGCAGCCGGACAGGCTCCCTATACAGAATGGACTTATAGCAACTCCGATCCTCATCTGATGGCGGGGACTTACACCCTTTTGCTGCACGTGATCAACCCGCTTTCCAACGGCAAGCCCCTGAAATTTGCCAATGCGACACAGGATGCCAATCGTCCCGGTTGGCTGACGCTGGGAACCTTCAATGTCCAATAATGCACATGCCATTCATCTTGACCTGCTGCCTGACGAATACTGGTGGGGTGGGGCTGTTGCCGATGGCTGGAAAATGCCGTTTGCGGAAGGTTCTGAGCGCGATCTCACCAATTTGTCCGAGAACCAGGGAATGCCGCTGCTGATTTCGAGCAAGGGAAGATACGTCTGGTCGGAGAAAGCTTATCGCTTCGCCTTTGACGAAAATCAGTTGCACATCACGTCGCAGCCGGATGTGACCGAGCGCGGCGAAGACCTGGGGAGCCTGCGAGACGTTTACCGGCATGTTTCAGCCAAATATTTTCCCACCACAGGAACGCACCCTGACATGCTCCTATTTAGCGCCCCACAATACAACACCTGGATCGAAATGATGTATCAGCCGACCCAGGCAAAAGTGCTGCATTATGCGGAGATGATCCTTTCTCACGGGCTGCCGCCTGGCGTTCTGATCATTGATGCAAACTGGGCTGACGACGTTGGGCAGTGGGTCTTTCATCCGGGCCGCTTTCCCGCCCCGGAGCAGATGGTGGAGTCGCTGCACAGGCTGGGCTTCAAGGTCATGTTGTGGCTTTGCCCTTTCATCAGTCCCGACAGCGTGACTTTTCGGGAGGTACAACACAAGGGCTATTTGCTGCGTGATAAACACGGCTTGACCGCGATCCGCAAATGGTGGGATGGTCACAGTGCTGTATTGGACTGCACCAATGACGAAGCAGTCGCCTGGCTACATGAACGCCTGGATCGCCTCGTTTCCGAGATCGGCGTGGATGGCTTCAAGTTTGACGGCGGCGATCCAAATTATTATCTGCCAACCGATCTGTCCAGCAAGCCTACCGATCCGTGCGGACATTGCGAAGCCTGGGCGCGGGTGGGCCTTAAATACTCGCTGAACGAATATCGCGCCTGCTGGAAATGCGGCGGGCAACCCATCGTCCAGCGCCTGAGCGATAAGAATCATGCCTGGACGGTGAACGGTCTGGCTGGCTTGATCCCCAATGGCCTGGCTCAAGGCTTGATGGGCTATCCGTACAACTGCCCCGATATGATCGGCGGCGGCCAGTTTGTGGATTTCATCAACCCGGAGGTCAGGCTCGACGCCGAACTTTTCGTCCGCTATGCCCAATGCGCCGCGCTGTTCCCGATGATGCAGTTTTCGGCAGCCCCCTGGAGAATCCTGGATAAGCAGCACACGCGCTATTGCATCGAAGCGGCGCATCTGCGCGCGCAACTGAGTACACGTTTTGAATTGCTGGTTGAACAGGCAGCCCAAAGTGGCGAGCCTATCATGCGCCACCTCGCTTATACTTATCCTGACGGCTGTTATGAGCGTGTGAGCGACCAGTTCATGCTTGGCGATGCTATTCTGGTTGCGCCAATCCTCCAACGCGGGCAGGAATCGCGGCTGGTTCAGTTTCCGCCAGGAGCCTGGATCGGAGACGATGGTGCGCTTGTCAATGGCCCGACGGTGCAGGAAATTCAGGCGCCACTGTCCCGCTTACCCTGGTATATTCGAGAAGATTCTCAAGACTCCACCGCGCCGACTGATCGATCATCCAATATAATTGATCGTCTTCCATCAGTCTGAGCGTGAGGACATTCGCCATGCCGGGTAGTCAAGATGATTTGCCCCTGAGCCAGTACCAACCCCAACCTCAACTCGTTACAAAAACGACGGACATCCATCATGCGAAGTTCCCGGTCATTGATGCGCACAACCACCTGGGAGCCGACTTCGGCGGCGGCTGGGACGAGCGCCCGGTTGGCGAACTCCTGGACGTGCTGGACGAGGCTGATGTCCGATTGCTGGTCGATCTGGATGGCGGCTGGGGCGAGGCGCTATTGATCAAGCACCTCGAACATTTCAAGGCTGCCGCGCCGGAACGCTTTCAGGTATTTGGCGGCGTCAACTGGCAGGCATGGACGGAGCACGGCGATAGCTTTGGGGAATGGGCAGCCGGGCGCCTCAAAGCGCAGGCCAATATGGGCGCGCAGGGGTTAAAGATATGGAAACCCTTCGGCCTGACTGTTCGGGATCACAAAGGGCAATTGGTATCGGTTGACGACGAACGCCTCGTTCCACTGTGGGAAACGGCAGGCGAACTCCATCTGCCTGTGCTGATCCACATCGCCGATCCGGTCGCCTTTTTCAAGCCGCTCGATCACTCCAATGAACGCTGGGAAGAACTCCAGGCCCATCCCGATTGGCATTTCCCCAGCCCGCCATTCCCGGCTTTCGAGACGATCCTGGCTGCTTTCGCAAGGCTCGTTAAGCGGCACAGGAACACGACATTTATCGGGGCACATGTAGGCTGTTATGCGGAAAATCTAGCCTGGGTCGGGCAGATGCTCGACGAATGTCCGAATTTCTACGTGGATTTCAGCGCACGGTTGGGCGAGTTAGGCCGCCAGCCTTACTCTGCGCGCCGATTCTTCATCCAGTATGCCGACCGTATCCTGTTTGGCGCAGACGCCGCTCCCAAGGTCGAGACGTACCGCCTGTACTATCGTTTTCTTGAAAGCGACGACGAATACTTTAGTTACAGCGGAAGCGTGGTTCCCAGCCAGGGGCGCTGGTACATCTACGGCCTGTATTTGCCCGATGATGTCCTGCAAAAAGTCTACAACGCAAATGCCAGTCGAATTCTCCTCAACGCAATTTGAGTATCCCTGAGAGAAAAGTCTTATGAGCAGCGGCGAGTTCACCCGTGAAGAAATCTTCTCACAACCGAAAACATGGCAAGAGGCGCTGCAAACCCTGAATGACCAGGCTTCCGCGCTGCGCGCCTTCCTGTCTGACAGTCATGTTGATTCGGTGATCTTCACCGGCTGCGGATCGAGCTATTATGCGGCGCTTTCAGCAGCCTCGTCATTTCAGGCAATCACCGCGATTTCGGCGCGGGGGCTTCCCGCTTCCGAGATCTGGCTGTACAGCGATTCCTCGCTTCCGGCAAATGGCCGTGCGCTGCTCATCCCGA
>DATGFK010000611.1:0-3112 GCA_035309185.1 Aggregatilineales bacterium | reverse complement strand
TGCGAGGCGCTGCTGCACATCCATCTCGACGATCCGTTCTGGAAGATGTATTCCATCGTGATCCAACTGGGCGCCATTCTCTGCTTGCCTATTTATTTTCGCGCGCGCATTGCCCGCTTTCTCTCCACCTTTCCGCGCGGTGAGCGCCAGGACCGCACCGCGCTCACGCATCCGCTTTCGCTGGTGATGATCGCGTTTGTCTGCACCGCAGGCCCGGCGTTTCTTCTGACCAAGGTGATCGGCAAGCACCTGGAGAGCCTGACCGTGATGGGCGTCTCGCTGCTGGTGGGCGGCGTCATCATGTGGATCGTCGACGCCTATTTCGGGTCGCCGCGCACCGTGGGGCGCCACATGACGGAACGCATGGAAGACGTTTCCCTCTTTCAGGCCATCTGGATCGGCATCTGCCAGATCGCGTCAGCGGTATTTCCCGGCACCTCGCGCTCCATGTCCACCATCGCCGCCGGACAGGTGGCCGGCATGTCCCGCACCGCCGCTCTGGAGTTTTCTTTCTTCCTCTCCATGCCCACCATGATCGCCGCCACCGGCTATGACCTGCTCCGCACGTTCCACCCCAAACACGGCGCTGAAGCCCTGGGCCGCATGCCCATCGACGGCCATGAGTGGACCGTACTCCTCATCGGCTTTGTGATCTCCTTCATCGTGGCCCTGGGCGTGGTGGCGTGGTTCATGAACTGGGTCCGCCAACGCGGCTTCACGCCGTTCGCCATTTACCGGATCGTCGTCGGCATCGCGGTGCTCGTGTGGGTGATGAGAGGCTAGCCACTTTCGACTCGCCGACCTTGGCTCCTCTCCGCGTCTCTGCGGTGAGCTCTTGCCTTTCCCGATCACCCATTCCTGATCAGTGTCATCAGTGTTAATCAGTGGTAAGGTTTGCCTCCCGATCTCGGCGATGACGGCCATGACTCAAGCTGCGCGGCGCAAAACCGGGGCCCCCGACGAGCCCGCTGTTGGCTTGACGGGGTGGAAATTCGCCGCGCCTCAACCTGTCATCCTGAGCGAGCGGCGTAGCCGGGAGTCGAACGATCTAAATCGGCGAAGCCGTCTGATACCCCCTCCCCCTATCCCTCAACTAGGATTCTAAAGCGCTTACCTCAATGCATCCCAGGGGTATCCCAGCCGTCGCCTCTGATCAGTAACATCAGTGTCAACCAGTGGTAAGGTTTTGCCCTTCCGATCACGCGCGATGTCGGCGATTCCGGCGATCTTCCGCTACCCCACCCCCTCCCGGGGTATCCCATGCCATCCCAGGTCATCCCAGATTGGCGTGGGTTTCACGCATCTGGGGCTGATTGGCGTGGGTTTAAGGGTTAGCGCCTTGGTCTAGCTAAAAGCCAAGAGCTAAGAGCCAATAGCCAGCTTCTAACTGTCAAAGAGCAACCACGTCCATCGACGCTCCCATACTGTAGCCGAATCTCTCCACCGCTTCAATTGCGAATTAGGACATCTTGACAAAGCGAGCCTGCAGAAGTGTTCGTTTTCGCGCAGTCGGCTTAGCCCCATTTGACTATGTTTGTTCTTTGTAATATTTCTACTCGGACTTCTGCTTCACCCAATCTGGCACGACAATCTTGAAGATTAATTCGCCGTTGTCATAATGCATTACAGAGAATTTCCCAGAGCCGTTAGGATCGTAATAATAAACGCGTTCCTCGCTGCCATAATGGATTCGGCGGCCCTGCTTATCAAAACCCGCAACAGTACCAGTCACCCGGTAGCCAAAAATATGGCCGTTCATCGTGAATCGCTCGATCTTGGAAACATCCACAGACCGCTCATTCAGCTGAGCCATTTCACAGGACTTCAGGCCAACAAATATCAGGGACGCTTGTGCAGCATCGACCTCAAAAACATCAATCAACACATTTTCGGGAATGCCTTCGCTGATGTAATGACCATGTGTCTTTGCTTTGGCCTTTGAAAGACCAGGGATTTCCCAGCCGAGCGGCTTGAACAATTCTTTAACCTGGCATGGCGCTGCCGCCTTCTGAGACTCCCAGGGTTTCACGATCAAAGTTGAAAAAGCCCAGCCTGTAAACGCCAACATAAGAATAAATGGCTTCATGAACCCTCTATTTCGGTTGCTTATCGTCTTTTTTCACTTTGTCTCCATCAAAGTCTGTTCCAAAACCCTGGTCGCCAACCGCCCTGTTATTCTGGAATGCTTGATTAGACGCGTTAATGGTAGCATCCGATACCGCATCCGTGCTTCCTGCTGGGCGGGCTGCTGCATCCGCTTCAACAAATGCTTCAGCGGCTGCATTCATCGCTGGAAAAGTGCTCAAATGGTCCGTCCCTGAACTCAACCCAACAAAGTTACTTGCACCGCTGAAATCTTTGGATAAGTCGATTGAGTTGCAGCCAAACAAGGCAACGGTATCGGCGTTAACGAAGGTCGGAGGATTTGGGACCTCATGTACATTTCCATTGTCAACCTGTTGAGTTACCGAATTGAACCCTGCTGATCTTCCGTTACTGAGGTTAATTGAAACAGTCGCACCGGGAGTACCGTCGGGGGCGTTGGGCAGGTGGCTTGTATGACCAACAACGACTACGCGATTATCCCTATCCATCGACATGGCATTGAAGTTTTGCACGGTAGCGTCTTTGCCCTTGAAAACTTCCAGTGTATGTCCGTATGCCTTAGCAATGCTCTTTGCTTTATCCCAATTTCCTCCAGCTTCAGGTGCGGCAAGAAAGATTTTATAATCTTCGTTGCCGTCCGGATCGATGGATCCTAGTGGATCATTTTCAACATACGCGTACTTGTTCCATCGCTGCGGTCTCAGGATATGTTTTGTAGAGAAGTTGATAGGATCTGAACCCGTCCACCTGCCGAGGAGACTGGCGTAGTACCTACGCCCAAAATAATCCAACCCCGACTCCGAATCCCGCTCTTTATCCGTGAATTTGTAATGGTTGGTCGTCGTTTGGGCGTTATATTCCTCGCCATACGGCAGGAAGGTCCCCTGCCAGATCGGGTAGCCGGTTCCATTGGTCAGGAGGCGCGATGAGCCGACCTGGTCGCCGTGATAGTAGGTAGTGGTGTTGACTGGCGCGCAGCCCCCGCCAACGCAGTCATGAATGGTCG
>DATGFK010000610.1:0-11783 GCA_035309185.1 Aggregatilineales bacterium | reverse complement strand
CTGACCGTTGCGACCAGACCACGCCATAACTTTTGCTTCGTAATTACTGGGCAGTCGCAGCAGTGGTGGCTGCGGGATTGATTGTGGGCACTACCGTCGGCGCAGGTGTCTCGGTGGGCGGCAGGGTTGTCGCTACAGTCTTGTACCAGCCGGCGTTCTTGGCCGTATCCCAGGAACCACCCGGCCACACGGGCGGCGCTTTGTCGCTCAGGGCCGTGCCAAGCAAGTCCTGGAGTTCCTTGGGCAGCATTTCCTTTTTGATCGTCGGGAAACCGCCAATGTCCTTGACGATGGACTCTTCGTTTTCGAGCGAAATGTAGTAATTGGCAAAGGCCAGCGCGCCCTGCATGTGGGTCGCGTTAACCGGAATGGCGGTGTAGACGTAACCGCCGGACATGGGCAGATCGGTGAACTGCGTCAGTTTGATGGTGCTGGGCAGGGTGCCCTTCTGGAGCGCTTCGAGCGACTGGTCAGACCAGGCCGTGATCATGCTGACCGAGCCATTCGCCAGCAGTTGCAGCGTGGGCAAGTTGCCTGCCGGGTAGGAGCCATTCTGGTAGATGCTTGAGTTAATGTCGGACAGGATTTTCCAGGCAGGGGGCAGCATCTTGGCGGCCAGGGCATCGCTGTAGTTGGTGGTGGTGAACAGGGACGGGTCTTTGCCGTTGGCCTCGTAGATGGCGCGCACGACGAAGTTGCCACCACTGCCACCCTTGTCGGGACGGCAGTAAACAAATTGGCCGGGGTGCGCCTTGATCCAGGTGATCAGATCCGCAAAGGTATGCGGTACTTCGCTGTCGGGGACTTTGGTGCTGTCATAAGCGATCAGCACTTCCGAGCCGCGATAGGGCAGGCCATAAGGCAGGATGTTGATGGTCGGGTTGAGGGTGTCGTAGTTGGGGATGTTATCCTTCGAGAAGGTCGTCCAGAGTTTGGCGTCCATGCTTTCTTTGGTGAAGTTCGACGGGTCCAGTCCTTCGATCACGTCCACCTGCGGGTCAGCGCCGGTCTGCTTGGCAGCCATGGTGCGGTTGATCACGTCGGTCATGGTGATCCCGCCACGAGCAATCACGACGTTCAGCTTATACTGCGGATTCTTGGCCTCGAAACCCGGCTTGACAATGTTCGAAAGCCAATCCGTAATGTTGGTGTCGGCATCCACGTAGATATTCAGGGTGGTGGTTTGCTGCGCCTGCGCAGCGCGAACCCCTAGAAAAACAACCACAAGCGCGCCGATCAGCGCCAGCTTGAGTGCCCGTGGGCCAAAACGCATAGGTCGCCTCCGTGAGGATAAGGATATTCAGCTTTTCAGTAGGCCAAGTCGACTGGACAAAGGATGGGAACTCGAGCGCAACGAGTATCACCGCCCCCTTCATAAAGAGTGCAGTGCCGACACTCTAACGAAACGACATTAAAACGAAGAGGGAATTCACCTTAGCTTCCGTTTAAGAGATATGCACGATCTTGTTAGGCAGAGATTAGGCGCACTTAACGAAAACGATCTGGTCTTTTCATGATCGCGCATGACAATCCGCGCGTTATCATTGAAAACTAAGAATGACGTTATCCAAATGATGCTTCCCATTCGTCCCCCGCTTATCGTCCACCACATGGCTGCTCTGGAACCCGGCACTGTGCCTAATTCGCTGGCGGCCATCCGGACCTGCCTGGTAGCCGAAGCCGAGGTGATCGAGATAGATGCGACGGCGCTGGCGGCGGAAGATTTTCTGCTCGTCCACGATCCCTATCTGGAGTCGGAGACGGACGGCTTCGGGCCTGTGCAGGCGCTGACCGCTGCGCAGGCGCGGCTGCTCCATTGCAAAGAGCGCGGGCATGTCACACCCGAAGGTGTCGCGCTTCTGAGCGATGTGGTGACTCTCATCCAGGAAAATAAAGGCGAAACTCGCCTGCAAATTGACTGGAAAGACGTGATCCCGTTCCCGACCAGTGAGCCTTACGAACGGCTCTTAAGGCTGATCAGGCCGCTGGGCGAACGGGTCATCGTCAGCACGGGCGCGGATTGGCAGTTGCGCAGGCTGCGGCGGCTGGCTCCTTGGCTAGACCTGGGCTTCGACATCGGGAATCACCTCGATTGGCGCGAAGTTGGCGAAATCGCCGATCCACGCCTGCCCCCGTGGAAAACCGGCGCTTATGGCTACTGGGACGATCACCCGTTGGCTGCCATGCGCTTTCTGCCCGTACAGGATTATTTGCTGGATCGCTGCGAGCTGTTTATGAACGGCGTTCCGGGCCTGAGCACGTTCTATATCAGCCATCGAATGCTGGTACAGTCCCTACGCGACGGATTCAATTGGGCTGATGTCCTGCACACACGCGGGATCAAACTCGATGCCTGGACTCTGGACACGACGAGTGCGGTACTGATTGACAATGCCGTCACCTTGTATAAGGCAGGCGTGGATATGTTTACGACCAATACGCCAGTGGGACTCAAGGATATGCTGGACGTGCAGCATCTATGACGCTTGACCTGTCCCTCGCAGCGGATTTTGCCGAGGGCGCAGCCAGGACGGCGGGCGCGATGCTCCGCCGCGATTTCCTGCTGCCCCGCCAGGTGAGAGACAAAGGCGTCAATGACCTGGTCACGCAAAGCGATCTCAACAGCGAACGGCTGATCGCACGGATGCTCCACCACGCCTTTCCCGATCACGGCATCAGCGCCGAGGAATTTGGCGATCATGAGCGTGGTACGGACTTTACGTGGTGGATCGATCCGTTAGACGCGACACACAATTTCGTCCACGGTATCCCGCGCTTCAGCGTCAGTATCGCTTGCGTAGATTCGGAGGGTCTGCCGCTCCTGGGCATCGTATACGACCCCATGCGCGACGAGTGTTTCCGGGCGGTACGCGGTGAGCAAGCGACCTGCAATGGCGCTGCGATCCACGTTTCCAGCGCGGTGCGCCTCCGTGACTCGCTGATCGCCAGCGGCTTTCGCGCCGATCTTTCCACCGAACCCAACAATATGCGCGAATGGGCTGCCTTTGTCTCGCGGACGCAGGGTGCCTCGCGCATGGGATCGGCTGCGCTGGATATGTGCTACGTGGCCGCTGGACGCTTTGATCTGTACTGGGAATATGCGACCCCGCCTCTCCTGGATCGCGTGGCCGGGCAGCTTATTGTGGAATGTGCAGGCGGGCGCGTGACAACGTGCGAGGGGGCGCCTTTCTATTTTCTGCGCGCCTCGTGCGTGATGGCATCCAACGCGACGATTCACGACGAAGCGCTGGCTGTCATCCGGGAGGTCTCTGGCGGGCAGTAGAAGCCCGACAACTGGTTTGTTTCCGCCGTTCGCACTACGCTCTATTGCCCCGCTCTGGCGACGGTGCTACGATCTGCTCGTCTCAGCAACCTGTCCGGCTTTTCTGATACGTGGCATTACGTAACTATGAATAACCAACCCGTGCCCAATTACGGGCAAGACCCGGTTATGCGGCCCGCTCAAAACATCCCGGAACCGCGCCGATCTCGCCTGACTCCCTGGCTGATCCGCCTGCCGCTGCTCGGCGCAACGGCCGCTATCCTGCTGCTGTGCCTGGCGATCCTCGGCATTGCCATCCACCTGTTCCAGTACGACAGTTTGATTTATCCCGGCGTAGCTGCTTATGGCGTCAAACTGGGCGGCATGAATAAGCAGCAGGCGATAGCGGCGCTCTCACAGCGCTTCACCTATGGACAGACCGCCATTTTCACCTTCCGTTATGGGGATCGGGTCTGGCAAAAATCGGCGCAAGACCTGGGCGTCAGCTTCGATCCGAGCCAAACGGTTGACTCTGCCTATCAGGTCGGGCGCAGCGGCAACATTGCGGATAACCTGCTGGCACAGGCCGACGCCTGGATGAAGGGAAACGCCATTCAGCCGGTGGTCATCTTCGACCAGTCGAAAGTTGCCGGGTTCCTGCAAGGACTTGCCAATGGCACGAGCCAGGACAGGCCGATCAATCAGCCTGTCAAAGATGCCACGATCACGCTGACCGGTACGACTGTGGCAACTACGCCCAGCCAGGTTGGCCGCGAGGTGGACGTGCCAGCCACGGTAGGCTTGCTGCGGCCCGTCGTGTTGAACATGAACACAGGCGCTGAGATTCAGCTTATTGTCCATGAGACACAGCCTGCCGTAAAAGATTCCGAGGCAGCGGCGCAAAAAGTGCGCGCGGCTCTTTCCTCGCCTATTCAGATCACCCTCGACCCGCAGATCGCCAAAGACATTAAAGACCCGCAGAACCAGGGGCCGTGGGAGATCGGCCAGGATTTTATCGCCGGGACACTCAGCATCATCCGTGTGAACGACAGCAACGGAAGCGCACATTACGAGGTCAAATCTAACCTCGACCCACTCAAGAATTTCCTGAACGGACTCGCGCCGAATATGTCCGTGGATGCCGTCAACGCCCGTTTCCTGTTCAACAGTGATACGAAACAAATCAATGTGATCTCGGACAGCGTGGCAGGCCGCGCCCTTGACGTGGATGCGACGGTCTCGCTTGTCCAGGCGGCGCTGTTCAACCCCGTGACGCGCCAGGTATCGCTCGTCTTCCAGAAAACCGAACCGACGGTCAGCAGCACGGCGACGGCGGATCAGCTTGGCATCCACGAATTGATCGCCCAGGCAACCACGTTCTTTTATGGCTCAACCGCCGAACGCAAAGCCAACATCCAGGTTGCTGCCGCTCGCTTTCATGGTCTGGTCATTTCCCCCGGCGAGGAATTTTCATTTGACAATTATCTCGGTGACGTCAGTCCGGAATCCGGTTTTGAGACCGGACTGGTCATCGTTGGCAACCAGACCATTGCCGGTGTCGGCGGTGGCGTGTGTCAGGTCTCTACGACGGTTTTCCAGGCCGCGTTTTTCAGTGGTTTCCCCATCAAGGAGCGTTACGCGCACGGCTACCGCGTCGGCTATTACGAACACGGCACGGTGTTCGCAGGGGGACAGAAGTATGATAGCGGCGTCGGACTGGATGCCACCGTTTATTCGCCTATCGTAGACCTGAAGTTTGTTAACGACACGCCCTACTACCTGCTGATGGAATCGGATTTCAGCGCCAGCAAGGAATCGTTGACGTTCAGCTTCTACAGCACCTCGACGGGTCGCGTGGTTAGCAAGGATGGGCCAACCCTGAGCAATACTGTGGCGCACCTGCCCAATAAATACGTGGAAACCGCCGGGTTGCAGCCCGGCCAGCAGCGCCAGGTAGATTTTGCAGTAGACGGTGTAGACGCTCATGTTTACCGCACCATCACGCAGAACGGACAAATCATCGTCAATAAGGAAGATTTCTTCAGCCACTATCTGCCCTGGAGCAACATATTCCAGGTCGCACCGGGCTTTGTGCCAAACTCAACAACCACATCGTCGGGTGGATAAGCCCACAATATTGGCTGGTTAGGCTGGACTTGCCCCTGAGAGCGTAGGTTCATTGGGGCTTAACTGATTTTACAATTCAAGAGGGATCACGTTATCCCCCTATCCATACCCGATATTGAGGGACGGACACTTTTAAGACTTGGCGCATCTGGTCGGGTCCTTCCCCTCATCCCCTGGTATCTTGCAATCCCTGTGGGACAAGGGGCGAAGGGGAATCGGATTGAATGTGGCAGACCGACCTCCCCTCGCCCGCTCGCGGGCGAGGGGCCGGGGGTGAGGGATTCAGGGCCATACATTCCCTTAATAGTGTCCGACTGTGAAATACCCGTGCATCGCGGGCTGTACGATCTGCATATCCCAAAGCGCTTTTAAGCTCATTTTAAGCTTTGTGGACACTTCGATAACACTTTTCGGCATCTGGCTATCTACAATAGATACAGTTCAAGGTTGGCTGATCACCCAATCTGGCTCGGCGTGCAAGTCAGTGCGCCAGTTGATCTGTTTGTCATAGGTAGAAAAGTAATGATGCCTCAGATAAGAACACATTCCCCACAACCTTTTGACCTGATGCAGCCGGTTAAAAAGTTCTTGCTATCAGCGCTCGTCATCGGCACGTTTGCAGTCTATGCGCTGCACGAACGCTTGAGTGGTGAGCAGGCGGTCACCGTTGCGCTGAAGGGGACGCCCGGATCACAGCCTCCCGCTGGCAGCACCAACACTGGCGCCGGAAGCTCGTCTACGTCGCCTACTGCATCTACTATGCCTGACGGGCAGTATACAGGCGACAGCGCCGATGCCTTTTATGGAATGGTTCAAGTTTCCGCAACAATCCAGTCCGGTCGGTTGACCGACGTAAAATTCCTCTCATATCCGAATGACCGCCGCACCTCGCAGGAAATCAACAGCCAGGCCATGCCCTGGCTCCAAAGCGAGGCGATCCAGGCCCAGAGTGCGCAGGTAGACCTGATCTCCGGCGCGACGCTGACCAGCCAGGCCTTTGTGCAATCTCTACAATCGGCGCTGGATCGGGCGCACTTCACCGCCATCCAGGGCAATACATCCTCGCAGCAAGGGTCTACCAACAACAACAGCAGCAATACGTCCGCCGGTCAATACCGCGACGGACAATATACCGGTAGCATTGCCGACGCTTTCTATGGCAACGTGCAGGTCAAGGCCACTATCCAGGGTGGAAAGCTAAGCGGTGTGCAATTCCTCTCATATCCGAATGACCGGCGCACCTCGCAGGAAATCAACAGCCAGGCCATGCCCTGGCTCCAAAGCGAAGCGATCCAGGCCCAGAGCGCGCAGGTAGACCTGATCTCCGGCGCGACGCTGACCAGTGAAGCCTTCGTCCAATCTCTGCAAGCGGCACTGAATCAGGCCAGGGGCTAAATAGCGATGAAAGAAACACGCTTGATGATGGGAATGCCCATTACCATCGAAATCGTAGACGAATGGGCAACCTATGACGCAATCGAGAGGGTCTTCGAGTATTTCCGCTACGTTGACGAGAAATTCAGCACTTACAAGGAAACCAGCGAGATCACAGCCATCAATCAGAAGAAGTTGAAGTTGTGGCAGGCCAGCGAAGACATGCGAACCGTATTCGCCCTCTCGGAACAAACGAAGGAAGCCACGGGTGGTTACTTCGACATTGTCCGCAACGGCGGCTATGACCCATCGGGCCTTGTGAAAGGTTGGGCCATCTATAACGCGGCGGAAATGCTGCGCTATGCGGGATTTGAGAATTTCTATGTAGACGCCGGGGGCGATGTCCAGGCGGCGGGCAAGAACGCCGAAGGCCAGGACTGGCGAGTCGGCATTCGTAACCCGTTCAACATGCAGGAGATTGTGAAGGTCGTTTCGATCAGCAACTGCGGGATTGCCACTTCGGGAAATTACGTCCGAGGCAATCACATCTACAACCCGTTGAGTGCCGAACCTTTAAGCGCCGAAATCATTAGCCTGACCGTGATCGGCCCCAACATCTACGAAGCGGATCGCTTCGCAACCGCAGCTTTTGCGATGGGCCGACCCGGAATCGCGTTCATCGAGCAACTCGACGGCTTCGAGGGCTACCAGATAGACAGTAATGGCCGCGCAACGTTCACAAGCGGCTTTGAGCAGTACGTACTTCAACCCCGGGACGAGGCGAACCATGTTTGATCCATCCAAAGCACTTGTGAAACTGATTGACCGTATTCTGAACCCGATCACCATGTACAGGCTCGTGCTGTACTACCTGCTGACGTTGCTTTTCATTTCAGCATTTATGTGTTCGCTCGGACTGTTACCCTACAGCCCTGTCGCGCTTGTCCTTTCAACGCTGTTCATCCTTGGCGTCTGTTGGGTCACGAACACAATTTTCTCGAAGGTCTTCCGCGCGCCGACCAATGTCGAATCGGTCTACATCTCGGCCCTGATCCTTGCGCTAATCATCTCGCCCGCCGGTTCATTGCATGACCTGGCCTTCCGGGGCTGGGCTTCGGTGTGGGCGATGGCCTCCAAGTACATCTTCGCCATCGGCAAGAAACACCTGTTCAACCCGGTCGCCTTCGCTGTCGCGCTGACGGCATTGACCCTCAACCAGACTGCCAGTTGGTGGGTTGGCAGCGGCCCACTGCTGCCCTTTGTGCTCATCGGCGGGATTCTAATTGTCAGGAAGTTGGGGCGCTTCCACCTGGTTCTGGCCTTTCTCTTGACTGCGCTCATCGCCACCACCGGATTTGCGGTACTACAGGGTAATGACATCCTCAACACCTGGCAGCAGATCGCGCTCTACTCACCCTTGTTCTTCTTCGCGGCAATCATCCTGACCGAGCCGCTGACGACTCCGCCGACTCAGGCCCTGCAAATTGCCTACGGTGTGATGGTGGGCCTGCTGTTTGTGCCGCAACTGCACTTCGGATCGTTTTACCTGACCCCGGAACTGGCAATCGTGTTCGGCAACCTGTTCTCTTATCTCGTCAGTCCCAAGACCAAGCTTATCCTCACCCTGAAGAAGCGCATCCAGATCGCGCCGGATACATTCGACTTCATTTTCGTGCCCAATCGTCGCGTTGCCTTCGCACCCGGTCAGTACATGGAGTGGACGCTCGGCCACCAGAGTCCCGACAGCCGGGGCAACCGGCGCTACTTCACGCTGGCTTCTTCCCCAACCGAGGATAATCTGCGGCTAGGCGTGAAATTCTATCAGCATTCCAGCAGCTTCAAGCGATCCATGCTGGCGATGGATGCCAATACTGAGATAGTCGCCGCTCAGCTTGCCGGAGATTTCGTGCTACCTACGAACCCGAACCAGCGCTGTATCCTTATCGCTGGCGGTATCGGAATCACACCGTTCCGGAGCATGATCAAATTCTTGCTGGATGCAAACCAGAAACGGCCCATCACCCTGTTTTATGCCAATCGTTCTCCCAACGACATCGTGTACAAAGATGTTTTCGACCAGGCTCAGAAGCGCCTTGGCATCAAAACCATCTACACACTGACCGACCCGGCCCAGGTTCCCAGCAACTGGACAGGTAAGGTCGGCTACATAAACAGCCGCATGATCCGCGAACAGGTGCCGGAATATCGCAAGTGCCTGTACTACCTCTCTGGCCCTAACGCGATGGTGACAGCCTACCAGGATACGCTGCTGAAAATGGGCGTCCCGCAAGGCCAGATCAAGATGGACTATTTCCCAGGCTTCTGAAAGCCCCTTGCTTGCAGGAACCTTCCAACCGAGGGGATGCGGCGTTACCGTGTCCCCTCGTTGATTCTTGCCCTCGTGACCTAGCCCTTGCTATATTCTCACCTTATTCAGGGGAGAAATTTATGACTCAAATCGGACTCATGTTTGAGGGACAGGCCGGGTTGACGTGGCCGCGCTGGCAGCGGTTGTTAAAGGCTGCCGAGGACTTCGGCTACCAGTGCGTATTTCGATCCGATCATTTCACGATCGGGCAGCCCTATCAGGAATCACTTGAAGCATGGGTGTCCCTGACCTATGCGGCCAGCCACACACGGCGTATCGAATTCGGCCCTCTGGTTTCGCCCGTCACTTTTCGCCATCCATCGCTCCTCGTTCGGATGGCAGCAGCAGTAGACGATCTCAGTTCGGGGCGACTGGTGCTTGGCCTGGGCGCGGGGTGGAACGTAGCCGAACATCGCCAGTTCGGGATTCCCTTTTACGATGTACCTGCACGTCGCGAGATGCTGACCGACGAACTGGAGATCATGACCCGCCTGCTGCGCCAGGACAAACCGGTAACTTACCAGGGGAAACATTTCTCGGTGGAAGACGCTGTACTCCTGCCACGTCCGCAGCGTGCGGGCGGCCCGCCAATATTGATTGGCGGCAACGGCTTCAAGAAGACCTTGCCCCTGGCTGCGCGCTATGCCGACGAATGGAATGCCGTCTTTGCCACACCAACCGACTATCGCGCTGGGAATGTGCGGTTGAGTGAACTCTTGGAGCAAGCAGGCCGTCAGCCGTCGGCGGTAAAGCGCTCGATAATGACCGAGGTTATCTTCGGCGCAGACGAGGCTGCCCTCCGCAAAAAGCTCCAGCAGCGCCCGGAACCCGGCCCGGAACTAATCGTCGGAACGCCCAGCCAGGTAATTGACAAGATTGGCGAGTTTGTGGAAGCCGGTGCTGAACGCCTGATGCTCCAATGGTTAGACCTTGATGACCTGAATGGCATTGAGAAGCTGGCGCAAACAGTCCTTCCGCATTTTCACAAGGCTTAGCCAGCAAACTCACCAGGACTCTCAAGGAAATTTCGTTGCCGGTGCCTGACTCAATGGCTATATCGTGTCATTCAACGTCTACCGTTTCCTATTTTGGCAGTTGCAGGAAAAAAGCCCGGCAAGGATAAACTAGAGGGATGGAGGGGAGGATAGAGCCATCGAACTGAGTGAAGCGCTACAGGAACTGTATCGGGCCACAGCCCAAACGCTCAAAGGGCATGAGCGGGAATAGACGACGAAGCCTAACCAGCCGCCTGGCGGAGTATCGGCATCGCGAGGGTAATCAGCCCCATAATGATCAGCCCCAGCGCAGTCAGCTTGCCGATGGTCTGCCCGTAGGGAACCACCTTTTCGATGAAGATGATGGCACTCAGGATAACCATCCCCACGAGGTTCATCATGCCCACCACAAACAGTACCAGCATCAACCCCCAACAGCAGCCCAGGCAATAGGCCCCGTGTTCGAAGCCCATGCGGAAGCTGCCTGCATTCCCATCATGCCAGCCGTGCAGGATAACGCTCAGCGGTGAACGGCAATGCCGGAGACAAACCCGTTTCAATGGACTGAACTGATACAGGCCAGCGAATATCAACACCAGCCCGGCAGCCACGGGATATTCCACACGAAGCCCAGTTGCCATCATGCCCAGAGCTGGCAAGACCCGCGAGAGCAAATATGCCGCGACTCCTAGCAGACTCCAGACTGCCAGGTACCCGGCCAGGAAAATCCAGGTGGGTGCAGCGCGCTGGTTGGCCGCGCGGCGGTTCTGGCTGATAGTGACAAAGAGCGATACGACGGGCGCTACGGCGGGGAACATCATCGCCACCATCATACTGGTCCACAGCGGAAGGTAGAGCCATATCGAGGTGGGATCGGCGGGTATGCTCGCCGATCCTGAATTCATGCTGCTCATATCCGACATGCCGGAACCCATGCCGCTCATGTCTGGCGCACTCTGATTTACACCTACATCGAACATCGTTCGGTTTTGCTGAACGACAATCGCCCAGGCCAGGGCAGCCACGAGCAACAGTGCCAGCCACACGGTCATCCTGGTCTGTCTCGAGGGTACGACAGACGATGTGTCCACCTTTGCCTCCAAAGCGACTTAGTTGGCCTTCCAATTAAAGGGGGCGAAGTGACCGTTATTTTTGCCGCTGGTGTCGTCCCAATTGATGCCGAAGGCGTGGAGGTGACTCCGCGTAGCATGAGCCAGGGCAAGGCGCGTGTTCGATGGGTGAGCGACGTTATCCATGTAGATTGGCGTGTTGGGGTCTGCACCTGGCATTCCCTCACAGGCCTGATCGAGCAACCCTGGAATTGACACAGATCGGCTTATGCCGTTTTTTTGGAAGGTGATCGGTTTCGACTCAGCGCCGAGGAATTTGCCGATGACCGGGCCGAGCGTTGCCGGTGGCCCGCCCGCCTGGCCGCTGGCGATAGCCGTCAACGCCTCCTGCTGTTGGGGGTTGGCACGCGCATCGGTGATCAGGCCAACTGACCAGTTACCGTTGCCCATGACACCAGGAGCATGGGCGACGATGACAAAATTGAGATCGTCTAGCTTTGTAGTACCATAACTCCCCTGGTCGATGTGGTAGACTAGCGCGACGTCGCAGTGTCCTTTAGTAGGTTGGCCCGCCATGTTAGTAGAAA
>DATGFK010000609.1:0-3512 GCA_035309185.1 Aggregatilineales bacterium | reverse complement strand
AAGTGCTCGCTTTTCACTGCTATAACGCGACATCCACAGGCGATAGAAAACCCATAGTCCAATGGACACCACCACCAGGATGCCGATATTCTTTGTCCATGCCGCAAGGCCCGCCATGAGGCCGACAAGCAAGGCATCCGGCCATGTACGGGTACGGTCATGGCGCGCAATGAACAGGGTCGTCATACCAAAGAAGAATCCGCAGGGCAGATCAACATAGCCGGACGATGCCCAATGCGTGTACATGGGTGCCAATGCAATGAGCAGCGCGGCGATAATCCCGGCAGATCGGTTCAGCAGTTCAGCGCCCAAAAGATACGCGACGCCGATAACTCCGACCGACAGCATTGCAGGAATCAGCGCGGCTAGATATTCGTTGGCCCAACCCGACATCTGCTGGACAAACGTATAGGCCAGCGGAATGAACATCGGATAGGTTTCATACAGGTTGCCCACTGGCAGGCTTCCCGTGGTGGCGATCTGCTTGCCATACGAGGCGTAGATCGTCACCGCATCGGCAAGACTAAAAGGCCAATAAACGGCATTAAACAACACCAGCGCGGCTATGACCACAACCAGCAAATAGGCGATCAGCATGAGATTACGCAGCGGTTGTGGGGGAATTGGCTGTCTATCTGGCTGGAAAGTAATAGCCCTGGCTGGCAGAAACCATCCAGCCGCGCCGATGAAAAGGCAGAGTAATCCTGCCAATCGCCAATCAATGGTCAGCCCCAAAATGCCAATCCACATCATGATCAAAGTCAACATACCCAGGCTCAGGGCAAGGGTTGTGAGCGCCAACAGTAACCGGTAACTGGTTGGCAACAGAGCGCTCCCTTCAGCGCGTTGCAGTAGATATTTTGCCCAGGGATACATGAACAGGCACGCCGCGAGGGTGAGCGGCCAGGCCAAAACAGTCATTAACGATACCGCCAAGTTGCTATACAGCCGGACCGCGATTATCGCTTAGCGCAAGCCAGGCTGCAAACTTTAGCCCATGAGTTGAACTTTCCCCACTTGCCACTTTGCGATAGAATGCCGTGCGTTCTTATTAATCTACACAGGTGATTGCCCTTATGCTCTTTTTATTCAACAGGAAGCCAGGACGTCTCGCGCTGGCACTTGTTGCGGCCTGCACTGCGTTCTTGCTTGGTGTTTTGCCGCTTTTGACAGCGGACGCTTCTGCCGCACAGAGCAAACAGACCGCCTTTTTCAGCCCAACCGATCCAGCCATATATTATCTAGGGCGGGTCAAGCGCGAGCAAAGTACGCTATTGACTTGGCCGGGAAGTGGGTTCCGTGTCGTGTATAACAACAGCACAACAGTCATCGTGAAGTTGTTTGCCAACGACTTCTGGGAAGAATCGACCCATAACACCGCCAAAATGGTTGAATACCGCGTGGACAAGGGAGCCTGGAATAAGGTTATCATCGGCGCGAACGCCCAGCAAGACGTAAAGTTAATTGTGCCTGGCAATGGGCAAGGCCATCAGCTTGACGTGATCAAGGTGAGCGAGGGCCAACTCACCTTCCAGGGCCTCGTCCTGGATCAGTTTGGCACTTTGCAACCGCCGACACCTCCCGGCGGAAAGATCGAGGTCGTAGGCGACTCAATTTCGGCAGGTTATCGAGTTTATGGGACTGCCTCATTTGAGATTCCGGAAGATCACAATGCACGGGCTTCCTTTGGCTGGCTCCTGGGTGACCGCATGGGCGCTGAAGTTCGCCTGATCGCGGTGACGGGCCGCGGGCTTGTGCATAACTACGACTTGCCTCCCACATCCGGCGCAGGCCGGACACTGCCAGCATATTATCCAACGCTACAGCGTGAAACAGAAACCCCCAATGATTGGTCATGGCAGCCAGCCGTAGTGATCGTCAACGTAGGCACCAATGATTTGAGCGGCCCGACTCAGACTCCTGGGCCAGTTTTTCAGGGCGCTTATGTAAGCCTGCTGGCACTGATCCGCCAGCACAATCCCGGGGCGCTAATCGTTGCCATGCAGCCGTTTGGTCTGCGTAATGGCACACAGCCAGTGTATCCGCAGGAAATCCAGAATGCAGTGGCACAACGAAAAACTGACGGCGATAAAGCGATAACGTATGTCAATACGGCTGGATGGCTGGACAAATCGGATTTCAGCGATGGCGTTCACCCCAATGTCTACGGGCATAGTATTGCCGCCTCGCGCCTTACCCCTACAATTCGATACGCCATGTCCGCTGTGGTTACTGCGCAAACGAGCGGATCATCACAACAGGCAGCAGCAAGTCCCACACCCGTTACGCTTAGTACGGAGTGTCCTGGCTCAGGCCCGACACGCCTGGCGATTGGCAAAAAGGCTCAGGTCATGGCGGATGGACGTGGCCCCAGCCCGGTCTTTGACGAACCAGGGGGGAGGATCATCGGCAGCGTTCCGGAGGGCGGCGTTGTAAACGTAACCGATGGCCCGCGATGCCTGATTCGCTCGTGGTTTTGGCTGGTCACATTAGCCAATGGGAACGCCGGTTGGATGAGTGAAAACTACCGCACAACGTATTTTATCCAACCCGCTTCTTGAATTCGCCCCCGCGCCCCTGTGAGCAATCCTGCACTTTCCGCGTGACGATGCGCTTGCGCCCGGATTCGTTGACGTGCTACAATTCAACGATGACAATTCGAACATTGACTGAATTTGGCGCTGAATAGGAGCCTCCATGTCTGTGGTAACTGTCCTCAAGCAAGCCGACATCTTCTACGAACTGACCACGACACAACTTGAACTGATTGCCTCGATCTGCGAAGAACGTGCATACCAGGGTGGAGACTTGGTCTTTGCCGAGAATACGGTTGGCAACGAGTTGTACGTAATCGCCAGTGGCGAGGTGCAAATCCAGGTCGATCCGGGCATTATTGGCGCAGCTTCAGCAGGCAAAACTGGCCCAAGAACGATTGCGACCTTGCGGCGCGGACAATCCTTTGGTGAGGTGGCGTTGGTGGACGAAGGCAGGCGTTCGGCTGCGGCACGCTGTTCTCAGCATGATACGCATCTGGTGATCATTCCGCGTGACAAACTGATGCTGCTCTGTGATACGTATGCCCAGTTGGGCTACCGCCTGATGCGCAACCTCGCTGCTGATCTCGCCATGAAGATTCGTAATACTGATCTTCAGGTCAGGGAACAATTGTATTGGGCGCCTCAGAATAAGTCATAATTGGACTAATACTCTATTGGCAAAATCAAACATTGCCGAAAAAACTTTTCCAGTCCCCTTGCGTGGTTCATAGGATTACTTGTATAATAGTCATATAGTATAGTATTCTGTGGGTTGTCTGCTTGTTTGTCTTCTGCCGTAGAACTCCTCACAATAAACCGGGGTCATTGATTAGATACCTAAGTTTTGTGCAAACGGGCAAAAGGGAAAGCTAATTGGACCAGGCAAGGAGGGCGAGAAAGAGCCTGGACTAAAGCAGTGGCCCAACGCGAAGCGCCGATGATAGACACGCGCCAGCGGCCCTCCCAATGTAGGTG
>DATGFK010000608.1:0-5671 GCA_035309185.1 Aggregatilineales bacterium | reverse complement strand
ACACAACTTCTTTGTGGCTGGCTTTTGCTTCATCTATGAGCGCCTGAATGATCGCCGTGCCCAGGCCCTTCCGCTGGTATTCGGGCAGGATCTCAATCTCGGCCAGGTAGATTCTTTGCGGGTCTCTCTGGCAAATCAATTTACCGACAGACACGTCCCCGACGAGGATCAGATCGGTATTGTCCGTCGTAAAATGCTGCCTGAAATACGCCATTTGAAAATCCTCATCCCAGCCCCACGTTTTCTCGACGGCAGCTTTCATGGCCTTGACGTGGAGATCGTATAGAAAGGTGGTGTCTGCCTCTGTGGCGGCTCTAAGCATGTAGTCCATTGCCTTTTGCCAATTTCTCCTCAACCCCTTCGCACCATGCTCATAATTTCCTCACAACTTTGGATCATAATGCACGTATGAATAAGAGATCGCAAGAGATCACACGCTGCGAATGGATTGCGCAGGAAAGGATTTCGAGTATGTATCGCTATGGTCATCGCAGATTCCGCTGGGTGCCAGCACTGTTGCTCTTCATCTTCGTCATGATGCTGTTCACAGGTGGATTCCGTCATGCGTGGTTCTTCTTCTTCCCGCTGTTCTTCATCTTCCCATTCTTCTTTGCGGCTGGGATAGCCGCTCTGGTTGGACTCTTCGCGTTCCGCCACCGGGGTGGGCGCGGCGAATTCTTCAAGCAGAAGCGTGAAGCCTGGACAGAGGGCGAAAAGCCCAAGCGTCACGAAGGCGACAACTCCGAAATCTTCTACATCTGAGCGGCCAGCGATGGCTGGACTGATTCCGCTCACTCAGCCGGGGGCTTAAGCCTCCGGCTCAGCACAAGACTGCCCCACGTCTCGATCTACCTACCCCTGTCCTCTTCCAATTCACCCCGCTCGTTCCTATCAAACACGATCTCGCCGTCCGCGCCCAGATGGTAGGGCGTGCCTTTGTCGAGTTTGCTTTCCAGCCGTGCTTTTCGCTTGAGGTGATGGCGGCGATGCCGATCTTCATCCTGTTTTTGGTGACGGTAACTCTTAAAGGCTGGAGGGCGCAATCTCAATGTATCCGTGATCACCGAGAAGTAGCGCTTTAAAACCCGAACCGTCATTCCTCCCAAAACCAGGGCGGTCAGGATCAGAAGGGGCGCTACACAAACGACAGCAAATATGTCGGGCCGGCTCATGGCTTCGTATTATTACCTCATTATTCAATTGATCTTGCTGAATGTGCTACTCATGACTAATGATAGGCGGATACTTGACTATTCGCCTGACAAATCGCGGACAATTCTCAAAAAGTTGGAGAAAGGTTTCAAACCAAAGGTAAGAAATGTGGATAGTATCAGATCGGGGCCATAAAAACGTCAGAGCGCCACATCTGGGGAATGGGCGCTCTTGCGGGTGGGGTACTGGATTTTAGAAATCACAGTAATTGCAGTATAAAGACTAAATTCTAACTTGTCAAGAACTTTCCCATAATTTCCCACAAACCTTTGTGGGATTTAGTCTTCCTTTCGCGCCAGGACTTTCACAATCGTCGTAAACAGTTGCGCGTCGATCTGGTCAGGAAAATTCGTACCCTGGTAGTGCTGTTCCGAGTCTCCCACGTAGATTCGCCAGTATTCGTCGGTATGTTCGATTCGTTGGATTTCGGTTAGTTTGTGTGACCAGTCCCTCCGATGTCCCAGGAGATGAACTTTTTTGTCGGTCAGGTACAGGCGGCCCGAATCCAGGACGTTTTCCTCGCCGCGCGCCAGGACGCTCCCAGCGCGCATGGCTTGCTGGTAAGTGACCGGGTTGACGGTCAGGTACACCACTTCGTCGGGACTCATCAGCGGGGGCGGCGGATCGAGCGGACTTGGCCCCAGCCAGGAGAAATCGCCACGCTGTACCTGCTGGATGCGCTGGCGCTGCACGAATCCATTGCGGCTGACTTCCAGCGCCTTCTCACCCGTCAGCCAACCCGCTTTGCCCAGGTACAACATCACGTAGTAGTAACGCGAGGCGTGGTTGACGCTCTTGTAGCGGATTCGCCAGTGCTGCGGGTCTTCGCCCTGTTCAAAGAGCGCCACCGATCCGCAGTTGCTACAGGTCAGGGTCGGCAGGCCCGACCCGAAGCCGAACAGCTTACGCCCGGCGTTCAGCGTGACCGTGCCTTCGGCATGGCAGTACAGGCAGCCCTGGAGCGGAACCGGAACGTCGTCGGCCATGACCTTGACTTCCTCGGACATAAGAACTTACTTTCGCGCGTCACTCCGCCGGAGAAAGCCGACGCGATCCTTCACATCTTGCAGCGTCTTGTTGGCGATGGCTTCCGCGCGGGCCGCGCCTTCGCCGAGAATTTGATCAATGTAGCCGCCCTCGCCGGTGATCTTCTGATAACGGGCCTGGATCGGCTTGAGGCCCTCCACGACGGCTTCGGCCACCGTCTTTTTGAGATCGCCGTAGCCCTTGCCATCGAATTCCTGCTCAATCGTCTCCCGACTTTTATCGGTGAATGCCTGGTAGATCGTCAGTAGATTGTTGACACCCGCCCGTTCCGGCTCTTCGCTGAAGCGGATGTCCTTGCCAGAATCCGTCACGGCACGCATGATCTTCTTGCGGGCCTTGTCGGGCGGATCGAGCAGGTAGACGGCGTGATATTCGGAGTCCTCGCTCTTGCTCATCTTGGCATTGGGGTTATCCAGGCCCATCACGCGCGCCCCCGCCTGCGGGATCATCGCCGCCGGGAGGGTGAAGGTGTCGCCGTACTGCGCATTGAAGCGCTGCACCAGGTCACGGGTCAGTTCAAGATGCTGACGCTGGTCGTCGCCCACCGGCACGGCATCGGCGTGATACAGCAGGATGTCGGCGGCCATCAGGACGGGATACGTATAAAGTCCCGATCCAACCGAGTCGGTTTGCTGCTTGGCGGATTTGTCCTTGAACTGCGTCATGCGGTTGAGCCAGCCCAGCGGCGTGAAGCAGCCCAGTATCCAGCTCAATTCGGCGTGCGCCGGAACGTGTGATTGGACAAATACTGTTGACTTCTGCGGATCGATCCCGCAGGCCAGGTAGATCGCGGCAACCTCGCGGGTGCCTTCGCACAGGGCGGTGGGGTCTTGTTGCACCGTGATGGCGTGGAGGTCTACCACGCAGAAGAAGCTCTCGTACTCGTCCTGGACTTTGACCCACTGCTTGAGCGCGCCCAGGTAATTGCCAATGGTCAGGTGGCCCGAAGGCTGAATGCCGGACAGGACTCGCGGCGTTTTGGTTGGATTAGAAGCAGTCATGAATTTCTCAAATAATCCTGAATGGTGAATGTTTGGCACAATAGCGCGCAGGCATTGTAACATTTCGCTGCCGGGGGCGGCAACAGGGTGGGGATTCCCCTCTATCCCCCGCGAATACGGGAGAAAAGGGAGCCAGGGGGTGTTATTGTCAATCAGATCGGGGAGCGGATGGTCAGGTAAAAGGGCAGCACTTTGGGTCGAAACCGAGAAAAGTGGTCATTAGATAGGGGAACAATGTGATTACGAAAAAGGAGTCGGCTTTAGACTACACTGCCGAGTGACGAATCTCATACGGAATCCAGGTGATTAGCTGCGGTATTGTTCTGCTCGCTGAGCCGGGGGATTAATTCCCCGGCTCGGCAAAGGAAGAGTCTTTTTTCCGAGACTCTATCTTCTTACCAGTTACCACACAACCTGGGTCAACTCGTTGTCGGGAACGCGATTACCTTTACATCAGCATTGGTGGGCCAGGTCAGGTCAGAGCCTGCCAGGTAATGGTTGAAGAATGCCAGCAGATAATTGTTAGTAATCTCGATAGCACTCGCGGGATCTATGTTCCCCAGGACCCCGTCGTTATTGGGCAAGCTACCATGAAATTGCAACCATGCAAAATCGCCAAAGTTCCCTGGTTGAAGCTGATTGCTGTAGACCCAGTAGCTATCTTTCGTTTGCTGCTCCGGTTTAGGTGCGGCACCCAAACCCATATACAGGAAAGGCTTGGTAGTCGGCTGTACGGATGTGGTCACAGGGTCGTTTTCCAAACTGACTCCAGCAACAATTTTTGACTCAGCCGTAGCAGACAACTGGGCAATCAGGCCGCCGTAGGAATGACCCATGACGGCAATTTTAGTCAGGTCGAGCCGCCCTTTGAAATCGGGGTCTTTTTCGTTCAGGCCCTGGAGCTGTGTAAGGACAAAATGGACGTCCTGAATTAGTGTGGTACGAACATAGCTGTCATCCATGCTCGATGGAACGCCCTGCCCATTGCTGCCTTCCAGGACTATACGTCCATCCGGATAGCGAATGACCACTGTGTCGTAAGGATGGCTCATGCCGACAACAATATAACCGTGGCTGGCTAGTTCTTCAATGATGCTTGAATAAGCGAAGATGGGAATTGTATTGTCGGGGTCAAAGATGATGACCGGATAGCTCGGTTGGCCGGATGCAACTGCATTGGTCATGTAGGCACGAGCTTTCACCTGACTTTCCAATTCTGGATGGTTGGTGACGATGGTCCACGACACTGAGTCTCCCATGTATGGCGCAATTTTGGCGTACTTGGCTGGCTCGGCAGGAAACCAGATATTGACCATCAGATCGCGTTTCAGGCCAGCAATACTGGCAAACTTTTCATCCCGACTTTGATCAACCCACTCATAGGCAGTCCGTCCGACTTTGTATTGACCCGTTAAATCGGGAAAGCCACTGCCAGACGCCGCCACAGCCGTCTGGGCAACACTGTGCGTTACCCCAGTAAGTAGGGTTATCAATAGGACCGCCGCTGCAATTGTGTTCGTCATCACCGCAGTTTTGTTCATGGTATCGAGAACTCCTCTCCAGTCAGTCGTTAACTTTTATCAGGCAAAGCAAAATCTTACTCTTGGATCACAAGGGTATTTTTCAGCGTATTTCATGTGGAGAATACTGGATCTAGTGGCCCTGAGCCAAGATCCACTTTCTAAACAAAATAAGGTACCACTTCCGAGTGTGTAAAAAAAGTATGCAGGAGGGAATATCTCGCAGTTGAAGGAGAACTGTGGGAGAGATGGGCCGAACTGCATATACGACGGATGTGAGTGATAAAGAGTGGGCACAGCTAGAAAATATTGTTCCAAAGGCCAAACCCGGAGGCCGACCCGCCACTTATATGCGACGAGAAATTATCAATGCCATCTTTTATGTATTGCAAAGCGGGTGTGCGTGGCGACTGCTGCCACATGATTTTCCGCCGTATGGCATTGTGTTTCATTATTTTAGTGTGTGGCGCAAGCAGGAGGTTTTCGAGACGATGAATGCTGTGTTACGGTCACGAGTGCGGGCAAAAGCTGGACGCAATCGACAGCCGAGTGCAGCCATCGTCGATAGCCAAAGTGTGAAAACAACTGAGCGGCGCGGGGTTAAGGGATTCGATCGCGGCAAGCTGGTCAAAGGCCGTAAACGTCACCTTTTGGTGGATACCCTCGGCTTACTGTTGGCTGTTATCGTCTTGCCCGCAAATAGCAGTGACCGGGTAGGGCTTCAACAACTGTTGCTGACGCATCGTTGGTATTGGCCGCGCCTGTCTACTATCTGGGCTGACGGTGGCTACGCTGGTCCGCTCGTATGGTGGGTTGTCTCCAGGTTTCTCTTGCTGCATTTGGTTATCGTCAAACGCTCTGACAACACTAAAGGCTTTGTCGTTCAACCCA
>DATGFK010000607.1:0-7508 GCA_035309185.1 Aggregatilineales bacterium | reverse complement strand
CTGCCGATGACGCCGATGCCAATGATCACCACGCCCAGGTGGATACAGTAACCGCCGTAACGTCTGCGATTGCGTCCGACCAGTTTACCCAACGCGGTCAGCGGATTCTCGCCCTTGGACATCCTGGCTCTCACGCCCCGGTAAAATTCGGTGAGCGTGGCGTAAGCCGCGAAGGCGATCAAGCCGTAGCTGAACCACGCACCAGGCTCCGTCGTACCCAGCGCAATCATGATCACAACCGTGATAGCCGTTAGAATGAGCGGGATACGTACCGCTCTTCCCAGCGCCTGGATGGATGATTTTTTCCAGGCCACCAGCGGCCCGACTCCCATCAGCACATACATGATCCCGAAGAGTGGGATGACGGTCATCGTGTAATATTCGGAGCCAAGCGTGATCTTCTGTAGACCCAGGGCATCGGCAATCGGTGGCGCATACACGCCCCACATGACGATGAGCGCGATGGCGACAAAAACCCAGTTGTTCAGGACAAACATACTCTCGCGGCTGAGCAGCGAATCCAGTTCATTTTCGCTTGCCAGTTCGCCTCGCCGCCAGCGCCAGGCCCACAATCCCAGGCATCCTATGGTCATGATCCCTAAAAAGATCAGTAGCGGGAAACCGATAGCACTCTGGGCGAAACTGTGAACGCTGGACAGGAATCCGCTCCTTGTGGCAAAAGTTCCCCCGATGACCAGCACGAAAGTCAGGATAATCAACAGCATATTCCAGACTTTGAGCATCCCGCGCTTTTCCTGGATCATGACGCTGTGGAGAAATGCGGTGCCTGTGAGCCACGGAAGCAGCGCTGAATTTTCTACCGGGTCCCAACCCCAGTAGCCACCCCACCCCAGTACATCATACGCCCATCGCCCACCCAGGATCAGCCCCAGGCTGAGGAAAAGCCACGCCACGAGCGCCCAGCGCCGCGTCGCGCGAATCCAGTTGGAACTCAGTTGGCCGGAGGCCAGCGCTGCCATCGCGAAAGCCCACGGGATCGTCATGCCGACGAATCCGCTGTACAGCATGGGGGGGTGGATCGCCATGCCCACGTGACGCAGCAGCGGATTCAGTCCCTGCCCATCGAAGGGCTGAAACAGGGTCGCGCCTGCCGGGGCAAATACCGCCTTCAGTGGCTGCGAGTCGCCAGCCGTGATCCAGAAGCGGGCGAATGGATTTTCGTATAGAACGACCAGTACCAGGAAAAAGCCCAGCGTTGCCATCGTAAAGACCAGCACCCAGGGCATGAGCCGCCGCTCCGATTGCCAGTTGAGCAGGATTGCGGCTCCCGTGAAGGTGCTCATCACCCACGCCCAGAACATGAGCGATCCGGGCTGCCCGCCCCATAGCGCCGTGATCTTGAAGAATATCGGCTCCGACGCATTGGTCGTAGACCACACGTAACCAATATTAAATTCGCCGCTCAACTGCGCTGCAATTAGAGAGATGCAGGCCGTCGTCAGCAGGGGCCACGTCAGCAGCGCGGCGTTGCGCGCGGCTAGCACCCAGCGATCTACTTTATTGATCGTGCCGTAGGCGGCCACAATCACTGCAAAAATGGCGCACAGCAGCGCTACACCGGTGGTTACAATACCCAGTTCAGCAAGCATCGGCCCGTCTCGACTGATTTTTTCCTGATGTGCTCAAGTATAGTCATGTGTTTACGTAATATCTACTGGACGACAATAGATAGACGAGTTCGATTAGTTGGCGGTTATCGAATATATTGACATCGTCAATGTAATTCTCTATAATGAGAAAACCCACGGTGAGGAACCTGATGCACGAAATACATCCTGACGAGCTTGACGAGCTGGCCGGTTTGTTCTACTTTATCCAGGGCGCTGTGCAGGAGCGCACGGCTTCCGAATGGATTCGCTCCGACCTGTCGGCGGCGCAGTTCAAAACCATGTTTGTCGTCTTTACACGAGGGCCGCTCAGCGTGACGGAGATTAGCGAGATGCTCGAAGTTGGGCAGCCAACGGCCAGCCACCTGGTTGAGAAGCTGGTGCAGGCGGGTCTGGTCGAGCGTATTGAGAACCCCCAGGATCGGCGAGCAGTCCAGGTGAGGACACTCCCCGCAGGCGAAGAATTGGCGAATAGCTTATGGCGGGGGCGGCGAGAATTCATGCGCTCCTGGCTTCAGCGCCTCAGCGATGAAGATGCCGAAGCACTACGAAAGGGATTGACCGCCCTCCAGCGCGTTGCGCTACAGGATGCGGCAGATCGGATTGAACGAGAAGGAAAGGATAAATAGGGGATGGAAGCAATTGCATCAAAAACGGTAACGCAAGTGCAAAAACAAGGCTCACCAGCTATCGAGGTCAAGCAGCTTCGTAAGATGTTCAAGGATTTCGTCGCGGTGGATTCGCTGACGTTGAGCGTCGAACGGGGCGAAATCTACGGGTTGTTGGGGCCAAATGGCTCCGGCAAAACCACCACAATTAACATGATCAGCGGCCTGTCGAAGCCGACGGCGGGCAGTATCACGGTCTTCGGGCAGGACATCGTCCACGATCCGCGCTCGGTGCGGAAGCTGCTGGGTTCCATCCCGCAGGAAACGGCGCTTTACGAGGAATTGACCGCATGGCAGAATATGGTTTTTCACGCAGAACTGTACAACGTACCCCGCAAGGAACGCGAAGAACGGATCACGGCGTTGCTCAACTTGGTCGAACTCTTTGACCGTCGCAACAGCCTGTCCGGAACATTTTCGGGCGGTATGAAACGGCGGCTGGCCTTTGCAAGGGCGCTGCTGCACCAGCCCGAACTGGTCTACATGGACGAGCCAACGCTGGGCGTAGATGTGCAAAGCCGTCATGCGCTTTGGAACTACACCCGCGATCTCAAGAAGCAGGGCAAGACTGTTCTGCTGACGACCAACTATCTCGAAGAGGCCAACGAACTGTGTGACCGGATCGCCATCATTGATCACGGCAAACTGCTGGCGCTGGATACGCCGACTCGCCTCAAACAGACCTACGGCGGCACGGTGATTGACCTGGAAACAGACAAGCCACTGTCTGCCGCGACCCTTGAAAAGTTGAAGCACCTGCCGGGCGTCAGCCAGTTCAGACAGGACGGCGTGGCGCTGAGCATGACGGTGAGCGGGGAACAGTCAGTGATGGCCGATGCGATCAGCCTGGTGACTGCCGAGGCGCGCCTGACCACGATCACACAGCGGGAGCCGAGCTTGAACGAAGTGTTTATCGCCATTACCGGCAGCCAGTTGCGCGACTAGGTGAGGAGGGGAAGCGCCCATGTTTGAACAGTTAGGCTACGATACGCGCGTGATCTGGGCCTGTGCCGTGAAGGACATTCGAAGTGCGCTCCGCACACCCGCCTCGAACCTGATCATTATCCTCGTGCCCATCAATTTCCTGATCCTGGAACTTTTGTTTGCCCTATCAGGCGCCCTGGCCCCAACGGCAGTAGTCAACAACGACCCGGGGCCATATGCGCAGCAATTTGTACAGGCCATGCAAAACGCCCACTCCTTCCGCGTGATTCAGACCACGGCGGAGGAGGCACAGCGGGAGATTACCGCCGGGGACATCGTCGCCATCGTGACGATCCCGGCTAGTTTCGACGACGACCTGACCGCAGGACGGCAGATCACTATCCCGGTTACGCTGAACAACCTCAATGTTGACTTCACCAATGATATCCGGCGTGCCATCCCGCTGACCATCACTTCGTTCTACGCAAAAGCCTTTCCAGGCCAGGTGGTCGTTCAGATGAGCGAACACGACCTCTACGCCCAGGACACTGATTATGTGCCGTACCTGGCCGTGAGTGTCCTGGTAATCGCCATCATGCTGGGCGGGATGCTGCAAGCCGGGAACAACATGGCAATCGAGTACGAGCGCGAGACGATCAAGGAACTGCTGCTGTCCCCGGCCAGCCGCTGGGCGATCCAGGTCGGGAAGGTGCTTGGCGCGCTGATGGTGACAGCGCTCAGTACCACAGCCGTGATCCTGGTCGTGGTGGCGATCCTCCAGGTGCCGCCGCTGAACTGGCTGGAAGTGATCGCCTATGCGCTGGTGATGATGCCCATCTTTGGTGCGATTGGCGTATTGGTTGGCACTCTGTTGCGCTCTCGGCGGGCGGTGATCCCGCTGTCACTGGTGTTGGTGTTGCCGCTGTTCTTCCTGAGTGGCGCCTTTGGCCCGACCAGTTTCGGGGGCGGCGCTACAGACGTGGTCGCCAAATTAACGCCCTCTTACTATGGGATCGCGGCGTTCCAGCACGCTTTTCACGGCTTCACGACCACGCCGACCAGTACAGCTACGAACGTGCTGATCCTGTTCGGTTTCGCAGTCCTTGCTGTCCTGGTGAGTGCCCTGATGCTGCGACGTACGTCGGTGGCGCATTGAACGCCTGGTTATGATTGGAGCGACCTATCATGCTTAACTTTCGCGTGATTGCAGCAGTGGTCCGCAAAGACCTGATCGAATGGATACACCAACCGCGCCAGATCGTTGTCACATTTATGCCGCCGGTACTGTTGATGGCGGTGCTGGCTCTTTCGGTAGCGGCAGTGGGTCGGAACAAGATTGCCTTAGTCGTGCAGGACAACGGACCACATGCACAGCAGCTTGTCGAAACGATCAAGGGTTTTGACGCCTTTATCGTCACCGACGCGACCCCCGAACAGGCCGCTGCTGAACTCAAGAATTTGCAAGTTGAAGCGGTGATTACGATTCCCGCCGGATTTGAAACGGCTTACGAGAACCGGCAGCCCGATCCGGTGATAATGGATGTCAACAACCTGAACCTGGACTTCACCAACGACCTGCGCCGTTCCCTGCCAGCGGCCATTAGCGACTTTTACGCCGCTCAGCCCGATACACCTATCAAGGTCACACCCCAGGAAACCGATCTGCGCGCGCATGATATTGGCCTGTTACAGTTCCAGATTGTTCCGCTGCTCATCGAATTGCTGACCGTCGCCGGGGTGGTCAATGCCGGGCTGGCGATGGCCCGCGAATGGGAAACGTATACGATCAAGGAAATTGTGCTGGCGCCTGTACCTTCCAGCAGTCTGATCGTGGGCAAAGTGCTGGCAGGCTGGGTCATCACGCTGCTCTTTGGGGCGGCTGCCCTGGGCCTGGCAACCCTGGCCGGATACTTCCGTCCAGTCGGCATCTACTGGCTGACCAGTGTGCTGACGATTGCCCTGGTCGGGCTGTTCAGCGTGGGATTGGGCGTTGCGTTGGCTTCGCTGCTTCGTAAGGAACAGCGTGTCATGGCCGCTGGCATCACTGCAACTTTCTACCTGTTTTTTTTGAGCGGCGGGATCGCCGTCGTAGCTTTTTTGCCCGATTGGCTACGGACCGTTGCCCACTTTATCCCGACCTATTACGGGATTCACGCTCTGGAAATGGCCCTCTTCTACAATTCGTCCGATCTACTGGGCCGCGATCTGTTGATGCTGCTGGGTTCCACAATTCTGGCGCTGGCGGTAGGCGTGATCGCATTCCGACGGCGGTTGTTCGAGTAGAAGACTGCGCGCGTCTCGTCTAATTGCCTCGGCATCGCTAAACTTGGGATGTTTATAGATTGAGTTTGGCGAAGCAGGCAATTGGACGTATGTACGTTATAGGCACGGCAGGCCACGTTGATCACGGCAAATCCACGCTGGTGCGCGCATTGACCGGGATCGATCCGGATCGCCTCAAAGAGGAACAGGCACGCCAGATGACGATTGACCTGGGCTTCGCCTTCTATGCCCTGCCCGATGGCGAACTGGTTGGCATCGTGGATGTGCCCGGCCACCGCGATTTCATTGAGAACATGCTGGCAGGCGTGGGCGGAATCCACCTGGCGTTGTTTGTCATCGCGGCGGACGAGGGCGTGATGCCCCAGACCCGCGAACACCTGGCGATCCTCGATCTCTTGCAGATCCCCGGCGGGGTGATTGCCCTGACCAAGATGGATATGGTTCCAGACGAACAGTGGCTGGACATGGTGCAGCTTGACATCCTGGAACACGTCACCGGAACTGTGCTCGACGGCGCGCCCATTCTCCCCGTTTCAGCCCGAACTGGCGCGGGCCTGGATACGCTGCGCGCCACGCTCGACTCCCAACTACGCCACTCACCGCCCGCTACCGACGTGGGACGCCCTCGCCTGTGGATTGATCGTGTGTTCAGCGTGAGCGGCTTTGGAACGGTGGTCACGGGCACTCTACTGGACGGCCAGCTCACCACAGGTCAGGAAGTCGAAATCCAACCGCGCGGCCTGCGCGGGCGGATTCGCGGCTTGCAATCGCACAACATGCCCCTGGAACAGGTCAACCCTGGCAGCCGGGTCGCCGTCAACTTGAACGGCGTCGAGCGGAACGACGTGCGGCGCGGCGATTTGCTCACGCTGCCGGAAACCATCAGCCCCTCACATCGCCTCTCGGTGCGCTTCCGCCACCTGCCCGAAGCGACTCAGCCGCTGCGGCATAATGCGGAAGTCAAGTTCTTCTGCGGCTCGGCTGAAACGATGGCGCGCGTTCGCGTACTCGATGCCAACGTGCTGCCGCCTGGCTCGGAAGGCTGGCTACAGGTCGAACTGCGCGAAAACTTGCCCCTCCTTAAAGGGGATCGTTTTATTTTGCGCAATCCTTCGCCGGGTGAGACCATCGGCGGCGGCGAGGTGGTCGAAGCGAACATCACGCGGCGCTATCACCGCAACCGCCCGGAGGTAATAGCAGCGCTGGAAGCAGCCACGCATACTGCCCCGGCTGAACTCATCGCCCTGACGCAGCAGTCCCACCAGCAGGAACTCCTGGATCGGCTTATGCGAATCGTGGCGGCTTTCCATAAAGCCGATCCCCTGCGGACGGGGATAAAACCCGAAAGCCTGGCCCATCAGCTTGGCCTGAGCCGCGCTGAACTCAATGAGCTGCTATCAGGAGTGGTCGCTTCTGGCGCAATCCGGATCACTGCCACCGGGACCATCGCGCAGCCGGGCTTCAGCCCGCAGCCCAGTAAATCTCAGCGCGCCGCGATTGATCGGGCATTGGCCGCCTTTGAAGCAGCGCCCTATGCGCCACCGTCCTATAAAGAGACAGCCGAGATTCTAGGTGAGACACTCCTTACCGCGCTGCTGGAATGGGAAACGCTCGTGCGTCTCTCCGGTGACGTGCTGCTGACGCCGAAAGCGCTGCACGACTTCGCAGATTCCACCCGGCAGGCGCTGGCCGAAGAGGGCAAAATCACGATCAAGACGCTGCGGGATCGCTTGCAGACCAGCCGCAAATACGCGCAGGCCGTCCTCGAATACTTCGACAGCCTGGGCCTGACTCGTCGCGACGGCGACGATCACGTGGCGGGCAGTGAGGATTGGACAAAGGTAGGGTGACTGCTCCGACACTCGTTTCTGCAAAATATCTCAAATTATTGCGTGGGGTAAAGATAACAGGGATAAGGCGGATTGACCCGGCCTCCTCGCTCCAAAAAGGGCCTGATGTGTAGCGGAAGTGTCCAATGGGTCGGTCAAGTGTACAATTGTCTGAA
>DATGFK010000606.1:0-6906 GCA_035309185.1 Aggregatilineales bacterium | reverse complement strand
GAGAAAGTCGAGGTCATGCTCGATCTGCGCGGCGATCTGTTCGCAGGATAGCACCTGTACCCAGGCCGCAGCCAGTTCAATGCCGAGGGGCAAACCTTCCACCAGGCGGCAAATGCGGGTGGCGGCAGACAGATTTCCATTGTTGTCCAGCTTGAAGTCGGCTTTGGCCCGCCGGGCGCTGATTGCAAACAGTTGCAGCGCGCTGTAGCTGTCGGGTTCGGAAGCTGGCATCTTTTCGGCGTCGGGCACGTCCATGCCGCCGACGTTCATGACCCATTCTTCCTGGAGATTGAGGCGCTCACGGGAGGTGGCGACGATCTTCAGGGTGGGGGCATTCGCCAGCATCTCGCTCAGGAGGCCCACGCCGTCCAGGACATATTCCAGGTTATCCATGACCAGCAGGAGATGCTTGTCGGAAAGATAGTCAATGACCTGCGCGGCAAGGTCACGCTTATTTAGCAGGGGAATTTTGAGCGCGCCCGCAACCGCGGCTGGCAGGTCACTGGCTGCCGTGACGGCCACGAGCGGCACGATGGTCACGCCATGCCGGAAATCTTTCATGTGCTCGACGCCAGCCTGCAAGGCCAGCCGTGTCTTGCCGATCCCGCCCGGCCCGACCAGCGTCAGCAGGCGGCAGCCCGGCTCCTGAAGCTGGCGGGCGATCTGGGCCAGTTCCGCCGTGCGGCCCACGAACGGGGTGGCCTGCATTGGCAGGTTGCGAGGCACGGCGGCGGATTCTGCTGTCACGCGGATTTGCCCGGCCTGGATGTCTTCATAGAGGGCCGTCGTCTCGTCGTCAGGTTCTACATCCAGCTCATCCTGCAAGACCTGGCGGCAAATTTCGTACTGAGCAAGGGCTGCGCTGCGCTGCCCGGACTGCGCCAGCATGGTCATCAGTTCGCGATGCACTTCTTCCGACATGGGATCAAGTTGCAGCAGCCGCCTGGCGCGCGCAATTCCCGTCGGGAAATCTGCCCGCTCGGAAGCCTCTTGCACAAGCGCCTGGTGCGCCTCGACGACCCGGTTGCGCAGCCGCTCCTGCTCGATCAGAGTCCAGTCCTCAAAGGCTCGGCCATCGCGGACATGAAAGCCCGCCAGAAAATCGCCCTGGTATAGCGCCAGGGCATGTTCCAGCCGCTCGGCTCCGGCGGGAGTCATGCCGCCCTGCGCTTCGGATTGATCCTGCGAGGCATCCAGGGCGTCTTCGAGTTCGGCGGCGTCCAGCCAGTAAGCGCTGTCCAGGTTCATGGCGACAGACTGGCGGCTGACCACGACGTAAGCGGCCAGGTGCTGCTGCAAGCTGGACAGCACCATGCGTAGATTCGCCATCGCCCGTGCCTGTGGCAGATCGTCCCACAGCAGTTCGGCCAGCGCTTCACGGGGATGTTCGCGGCGGGAAGAGGCCAGGTAGACCAGCAGCGCATCCACTTTGCGCGAGACAAAACCCGTGACGGGCGCGCCATTTTCCTGGATGCTCAAACCGCCCAGCGCACTGATTTTTAGTGTGAACTTCGGAATTGGCGCCACGTCGAAATTGCCCCCACGAGACCGATGACTTGTATGATAAACCTGGTTAAGATTTTCGCTAATCATGCCAGTGATTGTAGTTGTTTTTATTTTACCGCGCTGGCGCACTACCTGTCGGAAACCTGTCGCTCCACAAACGATTGCTCGATGCTAACCCTCTGCTCCGGTGTACTGAAACACTGCTGAATTCTTTTGCGCATGGATAGACTATTCTCACAAAGTTGGGTTCTCAACCTGTTGCAAGTAATACTCTGAAAATTGGCGAAATTAATTTGCTCTAATTATTGGGCCGACCAGCGGATTTTCACCACTGCTGCGAGGGTAAGCCAGGATCAGTACCTCGCCTCAACCAAATTTGGAAATCTCCAGGAAATCCTCGTCCATATTCTCAGCAGCGAGTGGCACTGGCGACTTGGCTTTCAGCGGTACTTTGTCCCTCTGGAGGTGTTCAAGGCAAACCCGTCAGCTTCATCATTGCCGCTGCCAAAATACGCCACCTGAAGCGACCGCGACAAGGTTACAACAAAAAGGGCCGACTTACACGTCGGCCCTTTTTTCGCTGCTGCGCCCGCTCGGACTACTGCGCGGCTGGCACCGGCGCGAGGCAGTAGATGGTCAGGTAGTGGCCGTCGGGGTCTTTTGCCATAAAGTTGCGTCCGAAAGGCATCGTTTCGGGTTCCTGGATCATTTCGACGCCCCTGGCGTTCCAGGCCGCAAAAGTGCCGTCCACATCTTCCACCGTGAAGCCGATCTCGACGCTGCCTGGCTCCTTGGCCCGTCCCGCAGGCACAATGCTGAGTTCTTCCAGGGCCAGGAAGGTGCCAGTGCCAGGGTTCAGCATGACGAAGTGCTCGTCGCTTTGCTCTTCAACCACAGGCAGCCCGACGATCTCCGAGTAGAACTTCCTGGATTTCTGAAGGTCACGCACGTACAGGATCACAATGCCCATGCTCATCGTCAATTCTCCTCTTGTCTTCGCGGATTTGTAATCAGTCTAGCAGTGGGGAGTGACAACCCTATGTCAGTAGCAGATTGAGCATCGATCCAGGCAATTTTTGCCTTGCGTTATACTATCCCGGCTTTGAATGTGGGAGAAGCGGGACTGTTTGCTTTATTGTTAGCTTCAGCACGCACGAAATTGAAGGTTCTTGATCGATTCGAGGTCGCGGCGGGAGCCGTAATCCTCCTCGTCTTGGTCGGGATCGCGACGACCATCGGCGGCGGTGATCGGGCCGGTGTCGCTATTGTGAGCGTATCGCCGCAAGGGACAGCGCACACCACCGCCGCCATCCAGGTGACCTTTGGCGAAGCGATGGACGCCAAGAGCGTCGCCGATCATTTTGTCATTCAACCCCCACTCGACGGCAAAGTGACCTGGAACGGCGCGCAAATGACCTTTAGCCCGGCGCTTCCGCTGTCCGGGAACAAGTCCTATACTGTCAGCATCAAAGCGGGGACGCAGAGCGTCCAGGGACGGCGTCTGGCGGCGGACACCACCTGGAGCTTTAGCGTGGGTTCGCCGCGTATCGTCTATCTGTGGCCTGCTGCACGCGATGATTCCGCCGCGCCGTCAAATTTGTGGGCGGTTGATCCGGGCGCACCGTTCACCGGAACGCAGCTTACCTTCAGCAAAAGCGGCGTCTCGCCCGACTTTGCCGTAAGCGCCGACGGCACGCGCATCGCCTTCGCGCAAAACGGCGCGGATGGAACGGCCGACCTGTATCTACTGCCGTTGGATGGTGGGGATGGCGCATCCGTCCAGCGCCTGACGCAGTGCGTGAGCGCGACCTGCCAGATGCCGGACTTCAGCCCCGATGGGACGCGAATCGCCTATGAGCGGATCGAGCAGAATCCCCAGCTTGACGCGCGGGATCGCGGCGTGCCGCGCGCCTGGATTCTCAATCTGAAAGACCTCTCCACCGGCCCGCTGCTGCCGTCTTCAGAACTGCTTGGACACGCGCCGCGCTGGTCGCCCGATGGCACGCAGATCGCTGTACATGACCAGAGCTTGCACGCCATCGCCATCTACAACCTGACCACCGGTGACCGTAAGCTGATTCCCTCACTGGTTGGGGATAACGGCGTATTCGATCCCAGTGGGACGCGCTTCGTCTACCCCGAACTGGCCCAAACTGCCAGCGGATTTTTCACAACCCTTTCCATTGCCGACCTGCTCCATCCTGAAAACGGCACCCATTCGCTTTCGGACTCTGCCAGCACCAATAGTGTGCAGGTCAACGATGGGCAGGCGGTCTGGAATCCCGATGGGAAGCGGCTGGCCCTGACCCGGCAGTACCTTGACGGGAACGGCCCTGACGCCCGCCAGCTCTACGTCATGAATGCCGATACCGGCAAATTACAACAGCTTACGCAGGACACCAATTATACGAACGGGGCCATCGCCTGGAACCCGGCGGGCGAGGAGATCGTCGTGCAGCGCTTTCCCGTCCTGCAAACGGACGGGCAGCCCAGCATCTGGGTGTATGACCTGGCGGCGAAGACGCTGCGGCAGGTTGCCAGCAACGGCTATCTGCCACAATGGATACCGTGAGGCGCCCGCTTACGAGTCGGGCATCACAAGCCGAAACCCCAGTTGATTATCCCGGTAATCGGGCGCGAAGTCTCCCCGAAAGGCTGCGCGTGTTTGCTTCATCGTGCTGGCCCACGAGCCGCCCTTGATCACCCGTGCGTCACCACGCGGCGCGCCCGGCGGATCGTTCTTGACCAGTTGGGTGAAATAGCTGCCATCGTAATAATCGCCAGTCCATTCGGCAACATTACCGACCATATCGTGTGCACCGACCCAGCTATCTCCCTTGGGATAGCTGCCCACCGGAGCCGTGTGGCCCAATATCCCGTCGGCGTTGGCAAAGCCCGCATTATACGTGTTATCCCAGGGGTAAACGAGTGATTTTGGCCCGCGCGCCACGTATTCCCACTCTGCTTCGGTGGGCAACCGCCCGCCGCGCCAGCGTGCGTAAGCTTGCGCGCTGTAAAACGTAACGCCGACCTGTGGCTGATCCGGCCCATCGAAGCCGGGGTAATCCACTGGCCCCGTGAAGTGGTTGGTCTGGAGATACGCCCAGCCTGCCGGGTCCCAATATTGCTTTTTGCTGTAGCCGCCATCGGTGACAAACTTTTCGAAGTTGGTGTTGGTCACCTCGGTCTGATCGATCCAGAAGCCGTGGGTCAAACACACCGGATGCGCTGGCACCTCGTCCAGGTCGCCCAATTTATCCACCTGGGGATCGGTGCCCATGATAAAGCAGCCAGCCGGAACCCGAACCTGGACGATACCGTTGGCATCCGTGCGGGTGGTTCCTGGCGGTAGATCCGTGGATGCTGCCGTAGCCGATAACGTGGCGATTGGAGCAGGCGTGGATGGCACTACCGTTGTCAGTGTGGCCGTTGGCGGGGAAATCACGGAGATCATACTTCCGGCGGCAATCTGCGTCTGCTGCGCGGTAATGCGAGACGTGACGCCAGGAATGACGATGATGCCAGCCACAATCAGCACAAGGAGCAGTCCCGCCCCGATGATCAACGCTCCGCGTGATCTTCTTGTGGCAGCGCTTTGTGGCTTTTTTCCTGCCGGGACACTAGCGGCTGGCTGCGACTGGGGGCGAGGGGACAGGTGGCGAGAAGCAGCCAGGAATTCGTCGGTGACGGGTTGCAGCGCAATGCCGAGGCTCTTCAGACGCTCATGAAGCTGCCGGAGGCCGCCCTCGTAGGGCTGCATATTGAAGTCCACGTATTGAATCGGACTCAGGCGAAAGTGCATCCGCGCCCGTTCAAGCAGCACCGGGATCACCGGCTTATGTTGCTCCAGGTAATACTGCCATTCATCTTCCACATTCGTCGAACTCATGGAATTCGGGGTCACGATGACCAGCATAATTTCAGAAGCATCCAGGCCAGTCTGGATGGCCGAACTCCATTTTGTCCCAGGCGCGATGTCTTGCACGTCAAGCCAGATGTCGGCGCCCAGGGCTTGAAGGTCAGCAGCAAGTTTCCGCACGAACACTTGATCTTGACGGGCGTAACTGATGAATAGTCGCGCCATTTTTCCCCCAAATCAGCGAAGAAAACTCACGCCGAGTATAATAGTAATTGTGCAAAGCTGGTAAGCAAATCCAAACAACCCCGATGAACAGGGGTTTGACCGGAAATTGCGCACCATGTATAATGAGCCAAGTACCCCGTATGTACGGAGAGTTGATTTGATGGAGTCCAACCTGTCAGCCGTCGGCAATGAGGAACCACAAGGCAGTGTTCCTCAGAACGTCGAGCCCCACTTAGAGACTGCCAATGGCACGTCTTCTGCACTTCGCGTCTCGTCCTTGCCCCAACCAACACCCCCTCAGGAGGTAGCGCCAGTCGAACAGCCGGTAGACGAAAGTCCTGCTGTCGAATCATCGAACAGTGCGGAGCCAGCAGATTCTAAGGCAGAAGGCGAAAAAACTGAATCGCCCGCCGCCGCTGCTCCCGCTCCCGGCGCTTCCGGCGAAGGCGAGGCGGCTCCATCAGATTCTGGCGACTCCATGGAAGCCCTGTTTGAACAACACTCCGACGAACCGCGCGTCAAGAAAGGCGAGATCGTCGAAGGCACTATTGCTCAGACCACTCCTACCGAAATCATGGTAGACATTGGCTTGAAGTCGGAAGGCATTATCTCCGGCAAAGAACTCGAACGCATGGATCGGGAGACGCTTGAACGGCTTAAGGTTGGTGAGAAAGTCACCGCCTACGTGCTGAATCCCGAAGACAAAAATGGCAACGTCGTGCTGTCGCTCTCGCGCGCCCTTGAGGAACGCGATTGGCGGCAGGCCGAAGAACTCTCCCAGAACGGTGGCGTCTTCAACGGCAAGATTGACGGCTTCAACAAGGGCGGGCTGATCGTCCGGTTGGGCCGCGTGCGTGGCTTCGTGCCGGAAAGCCAGGTCAGCCGGGATCGCCGCCGCCGCGCCGAGGGCAATGACCCGGCTGAAAAATGGAGTCCCATGCGCGGCGAGGACATCGCCGTGAAGGTGCTGGAAGTAGACCGCGCGCGCAATCGGCTGATCTTTTCAGAGCGCGATGCCGCGCCTGTCGTCCGTGAGCAGCAAAAAGAGCGGCTGATGGACGAATTGCAGGTGGGCGACGTGAAGATGGGCCGCGTCAAGAGCCTGGCAGACTTCGGCGCGTTCGTGGATGTGGGCGGGGCCGACGGCCTCGTACATCTGACCGAACTGTCCTGGAAGCACGTTACCCATCCCCGCGAAATCCTCAAGGTCGGCCAGGAAGTCGAGGTCGAGGTCATCAGTGTTGACCGTGACCGCAAGCGGATCGGTCTGAGCATTCGCCGCCGCGAGGAAGATCCCTGGATGGCGCTGGCCCGCC
>DATGFK010000605.1:0-3695 GCA_035309185.1 Aggregatilineales bacterium | reverse complement strand
AGCCGTTTTCGCTTGAGTATTCCATGAGTGCCTCGCTTAATACGATCCCGTATCTGGCGCGATTCTACAGCACCGACGTGACGTTCAAGATTGCTTTCCTTAGTTCGTGGTGTAGGCGCGCCTCTACGATTTAGGTGAATTTGTGTGGCCCAGGGGAACGCGCCACGCAGTAAGTCCCCAGGCGATGCCATGGATGGGGAATTGGCTTTCAATTTGAGTTAATTTGCCATTTAGATAGACGTATACGTCGCCATCAAGAGTGGCATACGCCGCTTCCTTTCCATCTGGAGCGATAGCTACCTCGGCACAGTTGGGAAGGCTCACTACGCCCTTTCCAGGATCGGCTAACTGCCAGGTTGACCCGGTTTGGGGATCGATTGTTCTCGTTAGTGTGATACCGCTGGGCGTTGTTGGGCTGTATATTTCCAGGGTAGGCGGCGCATCGGATCGGTCTCCGGTCTTTGGGTCGAACAAGTATCCATTGGTCATGAGATAAACGTTTTGCCCGTCTTTCACCCAATGGAGATTATCTGTGGCAGGGACAAGTATATCAATCAGCATTTTACCGTCCGGCGAAAAGATCTGTACGGATACACCCTCGGCTTGTCCCACGTAAAGCACCTGCACTGCGATTCCCGGCTCACCCCATGCCAGATCTGGAACGTCGCCGCTCGACGCGCCCACTCTGGAAACTGTCGTTGCCTTCCGGGTCTGCATATCATAAACAATCAAATGCCCGTAATTGCTTTCGTCATCTGGTCCAGTAGGAGTCACCTCGAAATTGCCGCCCAGTTCTGTCCATGCGAGATATCTACTATCCGGTGACCACGTGGGCCATGAGCGAACTACGGGGCCGTCCTCATCAGGCGGCTGTCCGGCGATGATCTCCACTTTACCTGTGTCGAGATTAAGCAGCCACATATCAAAGGGAACCCAGGCGACTTGAGGGCCTGTGTAGGTGTGGTTAATCATGTACTGTGGCACGCCCCTGTAGGCAACCCACTTTCCATCGGGTGATATGAAGGGCCGGTCGTTGTAATGCCAGTCCGTCAGTTGTTTCCAGGCGGTTCCTGGGCCATACCACGCCCATAGATCGCCCGATGGATTCAAATTGACATCACTTCTGCCGATCAACGGCGCAGTCTGTGAGGGTGTTGGGGTCTGCGCCTGGGCTGGCCCACCAACTGCCGCCAGCAGATATGACACAATGAGCAATACGCTCAACCGAATTTTGGCTCCCATTCTGGCCCTCTTTCCACCTCACGGGTTTTACGCCAAGTGGCCTAATCGTCGGTGGGAAATATGTCCTTGAGGGCGACCTTGAAACCGGGCAGCACCTTGCCACCATCCAAGACGTCATTGATTGTGAACGTCTTAACTGCCTGCCCTGGCTCGTGAACGTTGACTTCCTGTTCTTCGGGATAGAAGTACCACAACAGCGTGCCAGCGGCCACATAATTTCCAACTTTGACGGCAATCTTCTGTCGCCGATCAGTGGGTGAAACGACCTCGACGGCCAGGTCGGGTGCGTAGGGAATCCAGGTTTCTCGAGGGCCTTTAGGATGCTTCGCTTTAGAGATAAAGCCTACATCGGGCATGTAGTCCTCGCCTGACACCCTGTAGCCGCCATCCGAAGTGGTGATATAGCCCAGGTCGTGCTGTTTGTTATAAGAAAAAATTTCTCCCAGGATGTTCGCGGCAATTCGTGAAGACAGGCTATTGCTGACCACCTCGACGACCTCTCCCCCGATGTATTCCAGGCGACGGTCCGCGTTTTCGGGCAGTGCCGCAATCTTCTCAAATTCTTCGACACTCACTCGCATGTGCGCCTGAACTGCCATTGCTTTACTCCTGACCTGATTTGACTTCTATCATTCTACCATTGTTTGCGTCTCGGCCAGGTCAGGCTAAGATCGGAATCAACATTCTTTTGTGTGACGCGGTGAATTGGGGTTTTGCACCGCCGCGACTTCCTGAACAGGAGCCCCATGCCTCGTTTCATTGGAATCGACCTGGCCTGGTCGGGCAAAAACCCAACGGGGTTGGCGGCGCTGGACACTGATCCGACGGGTCAGGTAGCTACTTTGCTAGAACCACCCACACAAACGATTCTCACCGACGCGCCGATTGTGGCCTTTGTTGAGCAGGCGGCGGGTGACGATCCCACAGTAATCGTTGCCATTGATGCGCCGCTGGCCGTCCCGAATTTCACAGCCCGTCGTCCTGCCGAAGCCCGCCTGAGCGCGGCCTTTCAACGTTTTCACGCCGGGGCGCATCCAGCCAACCGGCAGCGGTTAGGCAGCTACAACGGCGGTGAGGTGCGCGGCGAGGTGATCGTCCAGGCGTTGGAACACCTGGGCATCCGCCACTCGCCCGTGATTGCCCCTCGCCAGCCCACGCGGCAGGTTTTTGAGGTCTATCCCCATCCGGCGATGATAGTTTTGTTCAATCTGGATCGAGTACTAAAATACAAGCGGCGCCGCGAGGGACGCCGAGAAGAGTTCAAAAAGTACCAGAATTACCTGCGCGGCCTGCAAACTGCATCGCCCGCCCTGATTATTCCAGCTAGCTTCGATCTCTTAGGCGAACAGCACCTGGATCGTCGTGGAAAAAGCCTGAAGGCTTACGAAGATCAATTGGACGGGATATTCTGCGCCTACATTGGGCTGTATTATTGGTTCTGGGGCACTGAACGCTGCCATATCTTCGGTGATGCGGACGATTACACAAAGGGCTATATTGTGTCGCCGGTAGACCATCGGATTAGTTTTAGGTGATAAAGCATAGTGTATACGCAGCACAGTAAGGATAAGGCTCACTTCGTCCGAAGTGAATGGGGAAGGCGTATCAGGTTATCCACAGGTTCCCCCTCTCCGGCTTTTTCCCACAGGGATTGCATGGGAGAGGGGCCAGAAGGTGAGGTCAACCGCCGATTCTTGACCCTTTTCGCCTGTGCGATCATCCTGGCGGTAGCAGGTTGCGATTCAAGCGACAGCGGCCCCGTCGCCACGCTCACGCCCGCCGACGTGACAATCATCGCCGCCAGCGCAACCGTCGCGCCAGTCGCCCCCACGGCAAACGATCAGGATAGCAGCAACCTCAACGTCCAGCAGTTTACGCCGGGCGCGCGGACGACGATTGTGGCCGGGACGCCGGTTTTCGCCACGTCCACCGCCGGGCCGACGGAAACTTCCATCAAGATGCAGTTCGCCATGAACGACGGCCTGACCATCGTCGGCACGTTTTACAGCGCTCCTCACCGGCCCGCTCCGGCGATACTGCTGTTGCACATGCTGGGCAGCAACAAGGAATCCTGGCAGCCCTTCGCGGTTCAATTGCAGGCGGCAGGCTATTCCGTCCTGGCTATTGATTTGCGCGGCCACGGCGAAAGCGGCGGCGCGATGGATTGGACAAAAGCACCCGGCGACGTTGACAGCGTTGTGGGCCAGATGCACTCCCTACCCGGCATAGATCCCAACCGTCTAAGCGTGATCGGGGCCAGCATTGGCGCGAACCTGGCCCTGGTCACCTGCGCTGACACGAAGCTGTGCCACTCGGCGGTGCTGATCAGTCCGAGCCTGGATTATGAGGGGATCAAGACCCTGCCCGCGCTCGGCGCTTACGGCAAAAGCCCGCTGCTGATCGTCGCCAGCCGTGACGACAAACCGGCTGGCGCGGACAGCCCTGCGCTGGAC
>DATGFK010000604.1:0-3320 GCA_035309185.1 Aggregatilineales bacterium | reverse complement strand
AGCACGAACGCCTGATAGCTGTGACATTGACCCTCAAGGAACTTGCCAGATCAAACTCACACTGAAGCCAGATTATGCAGGCAATCAGTTCAAGGGTGCCCTGATCGGCAGTAGTCAGGGCCTTTTGACTATCCAAACCATTCCACCGATCCTGGTCACACTCAACAAGTCAGACATCATTCAAGAGAACTACACGGCTCCGGCTTCCGGTGGCTGCGCGCTCAACAATATCTGGGTCTGTAAGGGACTGTTCGTCACCATGGAATTAACCCTTACAGCATTTGCCGCCGCTATTGTCCTGGGACTGGTTCTCAGTCTGATGCGAATTTCCTCTAATGTCATTATGTATAACCTGGCAACCCTTTATATTGAGGTTATTCGCGGCATTCCACTGCTCGTCCTCTTATTACTGGTACAGTTTGCTCTCCCGCCCTGGCTCAGACTGGTTGTTCCCCTATACGCGCCCTATATAGCGCTGCTAACAGGGGCCATATCCGCGATTAGTGTGCTGTACTACCTGACTACTCGCTGGAAACACCGCAAAACAGAGCCGATTGAGATCGTGCAACCGGTTGCCACATCCATCGTGCTAGGGATCGTGGTCGTCGCGTTTATTTTGTATGCTAAGGCTACATCGCCGGTTGGCCCTACCCAAACGCCACCCTTTCGAAGCGCAGTCATTGGCCTTGCAGTTTGCTATGGGGCTTTCCTGGGCGAATTGTTCCGCGCCGGTATTCAAAGCGTCGGGCGGGGACAGATGGAGGCAGGCCGCAGCCTCGGAATGACCTACATCCAGGCCATGCGCTACATTATTTTGCCTCAGGCCTTCCGCGTGATTTTGCCCGCCCTCGGCAACGACTTTATCGCTATGCTCAAGGATACCTCCCTCGTCACGATTCTGACAGTGCCGGAAATGACCTATCAGGCGCAGTTATATGCCACCAAAATTTTCCGACCCTTTGAGGCCTATATCACCATCGCCGTTTTATATCTGGTGATGACGTTGTTCCTGTCACTGCTTGTCCGGATCGTCGAAAATCGCACGCGACTGCCCCGCTAGTCGCTTAATACCAGGACAAAACGTACTATGAGTAGTCAACCCATCATCGAAGCTCAGGGCGTCCACAAATACTTCAAAACGCCGCGTGGCATCGTCCATGCCTTGAACGATGTCAGCCTGAACGTCATGGCAGGCGAAGTGATCGTGATCATCGGGCCAAGCGGCTCTGGCAAATCCACACTGCTGCGCTGCCTCAACCGCCTGGAAGCCTTTGACGAGGGCGCGATCAGCGTGGACGGAATTCCGCTCGACACGGTATTGAATATTAACCGCGTACGCGCTGAAGTGGGTATGGTCTTCCAGAGCTTTAACCTTTTCCCTGACCGCACTGCGCTGGAAAACATTTGCCTCGCACAGCGTATCGTGCGCAAACGTAAGGGCAAAGAGGCGGAACAAAAAGCCCGTATGCTGCTTGAAAAGGTTGGTATTCCGGAAAAAGCGGATACCTATCCCGGCCAGCTTTCTGGCGGGCAGCAACAGCGAGTCGCAATCGCCCGCGCCCTGGCGATGGACCCGAAGATTATGCTCTTTGACGAGCCGACCTCGGCCCTTGATCCGGAAATGATCAAGGAAGTGTTGGATGTCATGCTGGCCCTGGCTAAAGAAGGCATGACAATGGTGGTCGTTAGCCACGAGATGGGCTTTGCGCGCAACGCCGCCGACCGCATGATCTTCATGGATAGTGGCGAAATCGTGGAGCAGGGCACACCAAACGATATCTTCAACAACGCCCGCACGGATCGCATGAAATTGTTCTTCAGCAAGATTCTGAAGTAGCGCCATTGCGCGGATAAACCGGGGAATGATCACACGCCTCAACGCCATTGAAACTGGGCGTTCGCTTGTATCTGGAATAGGCCCTGGATCGAGGATGGGGATCAATGCTCGTGGGGAACACTGCTCACGATGAGTCTTTGGATCTTTTCTAGCACCGTGAGCCGCTAATCGCACGAGATCATGTTTCCCGCCATACTATCCATCAATTGCGCAGCACACCAAACTGGGGGATTTCATGGGCCAGCTAATCCAAAACCGCTACGAGATCGTTTCTGAAATTGGCGCTGGTGGCATGGGCATGGTTTACCGTGGTATCGATCTGCAATCGAACCAAACGGTCGCTATAAAGCAGCTTAAACGCGACATCAGTGACGCGGAGCTAATTGAACGGTTCAGGCGCGAGGGCGAAGCGCTTCGGCAGCTAAATCACCCCAACATAGTGAAGATGCTGGATGCCCTGGAGCAAGATGGACAACCGTACCTGATCTTGGAATATGTGCCAGGTGGCGATCTCAATGGCCTATTGAAAGCCGGATCGATGCCCGTCGAGCGCATCCTGAATATCGCACTTGAACTCGCTGATGCCCTGACCAGAGCGCATCATCTCAAAATTATTCACCGTGACCTGAAACCCGCCAACGTACTCATTGCCGAGGATGGTACGCCGCGCCTGACCGATTTTGGTATTGCCAGGGTTGGCGATTCGGACATCACCCAATCGGGCGTCATTATCGGCACCTTCGCGTATGTACCGCCAGAAGCCTTGAACTCCCTGCCGCTCGACCCACGCGCCGATATTTGGTCGTTTGGAATCATGTTATTTGAGATGTTGGCCGGACGGCGCCCCTTCGAAGGAAGCAGCATGGCGCTACAAATGAACGCGATTTTGACGCAACCAGCGCCTGACCTGGAAGCGCTGCGGCCTGATGCCCCGGTGGCGCTCGTCGATCTCGTCTATCGGATGCTGGATAAGGAGCGTGATCAACGGATCAATAGTATGCGCGTGATAGGCGCAGAAATAGAAGCCATCCTTACGGGCAACAACACGCCAAACCTTGCCCCACGTCCAGCCACCAAAACTGTCGTGAGTGATGCCCTGCAAGAGACGGGGGCAACCACGCCTTCCAACACACTCCACCATTTGCCAGTCCAGACAACGTCCTTTGTGGGACGCGAAAATGAACTTCGTGAACTCGTCGCGCTGCTAGACGACCCACAGGTCCACCTGATTACGGTATTGGGCATAGGAGGAATTGGCAAGACACGCCTCGCAATCGAGGCCGCCGCTCATGAACAGCACTTTGCAGACGGTGTCTATTTTGTTCCCCTTGCGCCCCTTGAAGATGCGTCATTGATCGTTCGGGCAACGGCAGATTCGGTGAAGTTTCCGCTTTCCGCTGGTGAAGATTCTAAACAGCAGTTGATGGACTTTCTGCGGGAAAAATCTATTTTGCTGGTCATGGACAATTTTGAACACCTGATT
>DATGFK010000603.1:0-3180 GCA_035309185.1 Aggregatilineales bacterium | reverse complement strand
GCAAACATAATCCCGAAAAATCCCAGCGGTATGACCAGGATCGAAGACAGCGTAAGATTGGTAGAAAGGGATAGGGCTGCGAAGGCCAGGCTAAACGCAAATGCAGAGGCGAGAAGCCGCCGGGTGGTCACACGGGAAAAGTACGCGGTGCTGGCTGCTGCAACCACCGAGCCAAGGCCCAGGAAAGAAAAGAGCGCACCGAAGTTTTGCGCGTCGGTATGAAGGACGAATCCGCCGAGCAGCGGGACGATCACCGTGAAATTGAACCCGAAGGTGCCAATCGCACCCGCGACGATCATGATGGTCAGGACGGCAGGCGTTCGCCACGTATAGTTGAGGCCCTCCCGAACCTGGTGGAGTACCGATCCCCTGGCAGCGGTAAATGTGCGCGCAAATAGCGCTTGCGGGTTCATCATCAGCAGTGCGCCGATGACCGGCACGAAGCTGATCGCATTGGCAAACAGGGCTGGCGCAATGCCGATCTGGGCGATGACAATCCCGGTTAATGCTGGCCCCACGATACGCGCCAGGTTGAACGTCATCGAGTTGAGCGAGACCGCGTTCACCAGGTCTTCACGGCCAACCATCTCCACCACGAAAGATTGCCGTACAGGGTTATCAATGGCAGTAATCAGACCTTGAATGAGGGCCAGCAGGTACACATGCCACAACCTTATGCCGCCTGTGGCGACCAGGATGCCAAAGACCAGCGCCTGGAGCATTGCGGCACTTTGTGTCACGACGATAGCGCTTCGTTTGGGTACCCGATCCGCAATGACGCCGCCAAAAAGGGCAAAGATGGTTACGGGAAGAAATTGCAGGGTGCTGATCAGCCCAACGTCAAACGGCGATTGCGTAAGCTGCAACACAAGCCAGGCTTGTGCCGTCGTCTGCATCCAGGTGCCTGTGACCGAAATCACCTGTCCAAAAATGAACAGGCGATAGTTGCGAACATGCAATGAGCTAAAGCCGCGTGTAATGCCGCGCCGCAGCCTGACAGCAGCGCCAGTTTGTGGCGGTTTAGTTCCCCTGTCGAGCCGGGTGTCCAGTTCGGCCTGGTCGGGCACGGGCGGCTATCGCTGATCGTCGGGCAAGGCGTCCCATTCGGTGCGTAGGATGCCCAACACAAGCTGATCGTGAAACTGACCATCACGGTAAAGCGACTCCCGCAGGCTGCCTTCGCGCTGGAACCCAGCCTTTTCATAGGATCGCACGGCGCGGGGGTTGAAGCCAAATACGGTGAGTTCAATCCGGTTCAGGCCCAGCTCCATAAAGCCATAGCGAAGCATCACGCGCATGGCATCCGTCCCATAGCCCTTGTCCCAATACTCGCGGTTGCCGACGCTGATTCCCACCTCGGCAAGCAGGCTGCGCCAATCGAAGTGTTTGAACTGGACGATCCCGATGATTTCCCCGCCGTCTTGCGGACGAATGGCGAAAGGTAGCTCCTTGAGCGATTCGATTCCGTGCCAGAGCGTGCCATGTTGCTGCTCAAATTCGAGCGTTAGATCTTCAAGGTTGTCGGGGTAAAGCAGACCGTAAAATTGGTTCCCCAGGAATTCAGTGTCGCGACCCCAGCTTGCGATCACCGGGAGATCGCTGCGCTGGATCGCGCTCAGTTCGACCAGTTTGCCCTGTAAGAATGACTCAGTGGGCATGGCCGTTGCCCGATATTGGCCTGACTGGAAGTTCGATCTCGTGCTCAGCTTCGGACGCAGCAGATTTCTCACCCGCCAGGACTTTTTCCATCGCCGTGATGGCGACCTCGATCTGTTCCAGGTCTGGCTCCCTGGTAGTTAGCCGCTGAAAGAGCAGATTCGGTGCAACAATGGCCCGCACCAGCGGATCGTCCATGTGCTGCGAGGCAAAGCGAATGTACTCATAGGCGATCCCTGCGATAATAGGCATCAGGATCAGCCTCGACAATAGCAATACCGAGAAACGAGGGCGCCCGATCACGATCTGCACCAGTGTGCTGATCATCACGACCGTAAGCAAGAATGCCGTACCGCAGCGGGGATGCTCGAGGGGGAAGGTCTTTACCGATTCGGGAGTTAAGGGCGCCCCGGCTTCCACGGCATTGACCGTCTTGTGTTCCGCGCCGTGATATTGAAACAGGCGCGTTCCTTCCTTCGTTTGCCCAATTGCGTAGATGTAGCCTACGATCAACCCCAGGCGCAACATGCCTTCCAGAATGGTCGTCAGCGTATGATTCTTGATCCCAAACAAGCGGCCCAATCCACTCGCGCCAGCGGCGGGGCTGAGAAAAACCATGCCGGTGGAGAGTCCCATAGAAACTGCTGCAAGGCCCAGGCCCGCGCTGCGGCTCACCTCCGGCTTTTCGATACCCATTGCCACCTGTCCCGCCCATAGCAGGGCGCGCGTGCCCAGGCCCAGGGCATCCCAGATCGTCACGGCGCCGCGCACAAATGGGAGTTGTGTCAGCGAGCTTCGATACAGCGCCGGGCTGAGCGTGTCTTCGTAAACGACAATCTCGCCCTTCGGGTTACGGACGGCGATGGCAACTTTATAGCGCCCACGCATCATCACCCCTTCGATAACTGCCTGCCCGCCGTAAGCCGTTCCGCGCAATGCGGACTTGTACTTAATCTGTCCCTGAGAAGCCATAACCTCACTTGATTCCTTGTTCGTTACTTTACTTCCCGAATCTTCATTTGCCAGCCCGTGCTTATTGTCCCGCATTGCTCGAAAAAGCGATCACCTCCACGTAGTGATCCACAACTTCGAGGTCTGGTCGGTGCGTTTCGAGCCAGCTCACGAGATTGTTAAGCAGATTCTGAGCATGGGCCGCGCTGGTGGAAACCATCACTACTCCCAGCGTCGTCGCCTGCCAGGCATCATGCAGATCGACCTCGGCGGCGCTGATGTTGAATTCTTTGTGTAACCGGGCGATGAGGGATTTCAATAAGCTGCGTTTCTGTTTGAGGGAAGTCAACCCTGGCAGATTGATTTCGATTGTACACGCGCCAATTACCACGTTTCAAACGCCGATCTACAGCGCCATAAGTTTCAATATACTACATTCTAAGGGTCTGCGCGCGAATGTTCAAGCGTTGTCCTGGATTTGGTCTACTGTGATGTGCTCAAATTGTTGTCCATGCAGGGAACAAGGAAGACTACAATTGAGGCATCGTATAAACGGAAAATGGCAATATAATG
>DATGFK010000602.1:0-2420 GCA_035309185.1 Aggregatilineales bacterium | reverse complement strand
GACAGCATTAACGCTATGCGAATGCGTACAATTTATCCGGGGCTTGTCATCATCGCCCTCCTGGTGGCTGGATGCGGAGGATCATCGCTGAATTCCGTCCAGGTGACAGCCTCGCCGCTGCCGATTACCAAACCGGCGGTGAAAGCCACCGTCAGCACCGTGACGCCCAGGCCGACTCCCGGCGGCGGGGCAGCCGATCACGTGTACGGCGTGGATACGGCTTACGTGACCGCCGTGATGTATGGCGATTTCCAGTGTGATGCCTGTTTCCAGTTAGCCCGAACGCTTGCAGTGCTCTACAACCAGTATCCAAACGATCTACGCCTCATATGGCGACACTTCCCGCAGCCGGAAGACGATAAGGCGGCCCTGGCTGCCCAGGCCAGCGAAGCTGCCTCCGCGCAGGGCCGCTTCTGGGAAATGCACGATCAGCTTTTCACGCACCGGGCCGAATGGATATCGCTGACGCCTCAGCAGTTCCGGGGTAAACTGGACGATTATGCGAAGATCATCGGCTTGCAAGATATGGCCGCCTTCGATTCAGCATTGGACAGCCATAAATATGCCTCGCTTGTGGACAAGGCCACGCAGGAAGCGCTGACCCTGGACTTCAAAGGCGCACCCGTGCTGCTGATCAACGGCCTGCCCTACAGTGGCCGCGTGGACGAGTTCGCGCTGAATTCCTTCGTGCAGTTGAAGCTGCTCGAAAAGCGCTGGTACAAACAGCCGCCCGCGCTGCAAATTGACACCAAGAAACACTACACCGCCACGCTCGTCACGGAAAAAGGCAACGTTGTTATAGACCTGTTTGCGCAGGCCGCGCCGGTAACGGTCAACAACTTCGTGGCCCTGGCCCGCGATGGCTGGTACAACAACATTACCTTTCATCGCGTGGTGCCGAGCCAGCTTGCCCAGACCGGCGATCCGAGCGGCAGCGGCTTTGGCACAGCAGGCTACACGATCATTGACGAAGCCGACAACGGGTTGCATTTTGACCGCGAGGGCGTCGTGGCGATGGCAAGCCAGCGCGGCGTTCCTAACAGCGGCAGTTCACAGTTCTTCATCACCTACGGCCCGCTGCTGCCCAGCGTGGAATACGATGGCGTGTTCACGATCTTCGGGCAGGTGAAGCAGGGCATGGATGTGCTGCGCAAATTGACGCCCCGCGATCCATTCGATCAACTCCGTTACCCGAATCCGCCGCCCGGCGATAAGTTGATCCGCGTGGAGATCGCCGAAACGAGTTGAGCAGAAAAGTCAGGCACGGCGTCTCGGCAATCTGCTAAAAGCGTTAGACAATCGTGACAGCCCCATAGGCTTGAATTGGCTATACTGGTTGGTAGCGGTTGATAAAGCAAGCTTTTGTACACCCGACCGCTGGGTATGCCTTGAACGCTTCGTCAATTACAATACCGCGAGACGCCGCTATGCCAGTTGAAATGGATTGGTTAGTTCCCAACACAATCTTTGTGGCAACCTTTGTGGGCGACATATCCGGCCTCGAACACACTGATGCCATGAAGACCTTTATTCATCATCTCGACGTGGCGACCCAGCCTGTCCACGTCATTATTGATTGGAGAAAGGTGACTCATCAGGCATTTCTCCTTGAGGTGCTCTCGACAGCGCAGACCGTGCTGCGACATCCGAACATGGGATGGATTGCGACGGTTGGCTTAAATCCACTGACCACGTACTGGGTAAGCGCCATTTCGGCACTCGTGCAGTTCCGAAACAAAGCCTTTAGCAGTCCAGAGGCGGCACTGAGTTTTCTTCAGTCTCTTCCCGTTCAAGATTTTGCTTCAACCGACCATCCCTAGCCTGTCAAGCGTCACAACTTCTGGCATTTTAATACCAGCACTGCTTCGACCTGTCGCCGCTGGAACTCGGCTTGGGGTTCGGCAAGCGCCACGATCCGTAGCCCAGCAGCCGCGACAGCGTCTCGGTAATCATCCAGCGTGTGCGGGTAATGCTCCACCGCGTAAATCTGGCCGTCGGGCGCGATCAGGGTACGCCGTCCGCCCAGCGCATAAAGGGCCGGGTGAAAGTCGCTGATCAGCACCTCGCCGCCGGGACTCAGCACACGGGCCATTTCCATGATCGCCCGGCGCAGTACTGCCGGAGGCAGATGCCCTGTCGCCAGGGCGCAGATCACCACGTCGAAGGTAGCAGACGGGAAGGGCAAAATGTCCATCGAAGCCTGGAGGACGTGGATGGGAAAGGGTTGGCTATTGACCTCACCCCCTGGCCCCCGTTTACTTGAAGGGCGGATAGGTAGTGAGTCCCTCACCCTAAATCCCTCTCCCGCGGGCGGGCGAGGGACTTCAAACGCGTTTTCTCCCCTCGCCCAGTTGCTGGGAGAAGGGCCGGGGGTGAGGGATAGAAGGGTCTTCATCTTCCTGAGCATTGCCAGGCTGTTG
>DATGFK010000601.1:0-2229 GCA_035309185.1 Aggregatilineales bacterium | reverse complement strand
CGCCAGAGAGGCCACTCAGGGCGCGGGCCGGGTTGCGCACCAGTTGCCCCAAAAACTCCGCCAGCGAGAGGTCTTCGTAACGGCGCGAGGTTGGCTCGTTCAGCGGCGCGGACGAGTCCCCGCCTTCATGAACCTCGTCAGATTGAACGTCAAATTCGGTCATAAGGGCTTTCGTGCCTTGAGTGCCAGGTTCACCGTGGAACGTCCCGGCCCCTCGTTCAGCGTGTTGGGCCGGTCAAACCAGTTGAAGACTGCCAACCCCAAATTGATCGGGTTCAGCAAACTGCCATCGTTTTGATCGAAGGCTGTGCGGTCTGCCGCTTTCGCCATATTCTCCGGCAGTGCGCCGCTTTCCAGCAGGGGCTTGCCCAGTCCATAGACCAGGTTGTGAATGAACGGAAAGCAGTAGTGGGTCGTGGCCCGTTCTTCTTCGATGAGGAACCCGGCATCCAGAACGGCCCTACTGAGCGCATCCATCGTGTACAGCCGCACGTGATTGGCCCATATCCCGGCCAGTGGGCCGCTGCTGACGTGCGTCCGAAAGAACGATTCGAGAGTCTTGTTGATGGGGTCCCACCAGAAGGGGTAATTGGCGTTGGGCACGGTGATTGCCACGACACCGCCCGGCTTCAGCACCCGGTACACCTCACGCAGGCCGCGTACGTCATCCTCGATGTGTTCGAGGATTTCGGAGAGGATCACCGCGTCGAAGCTGTGATCGGGATAGGGCTGATCATAGATGTTGGCCTGCGAGATGGTGATATGCGGCAAATGCCCGACGTTGGTGTAGGCTTTGCGCACGATGTCGCCGTCGAGTTCCAGGCCCGCCAGCCTGCACTGGCTGATGCTGCGGATCATGTTCAGATAGAAGCCGCGCCCGCAGGCACAGTCCAGGATCACCTTGTCGTCGGCAGGTTCGATCCACTCGAAGACGGTGTGGGCGCGTTTCTTGAAGGACATATCGGCCTCGTTGCGCAGCAGGCGCTCAAACGTGGCTTCGTCAATCATGATGACTCCCTCACCCCCGGCCCCTCTCCCGTACGCGGGCGAGGGGTTTTGGATGTGTTCAGCATTAAGGCTCAACCGAGGTATCAACCTGGCCGCGTTCGCCCGCCCAATCACGCAGTTTTACCCGACTGTGGGCGGCAGCCTGCCAGAAATGCCGCTCATAGCGGGAAATTGTCTCGTCAAAATTGAATGTACGCAAGATCGCGTCGTGCGACTTGTGATACCTGCCAGGATCGGCCAGGATGTCCAGCACGGCTCGCCCGATGGCCTGCGAGTCGCCGCGCGGCACGATCAGGCCCATGCCCGTTTCCTGCACGGGCACCCGTCCGCCGGGCGTGTTGGTCATCACGACGGGTGTGTCGCACAGCATCGCCTCGACCTGGGCCAGCGCGAAACATTCCGTATCGCTGGGCAAGACCATCACGTCCAGGGCCGCATAGAAGTCGGCCATATCCTGGTTGTCGGTTAGCAACCCCAGGAAGATCAGTTGATCACGGTATTTCTGGACGATGTCCTGGTGCAAGTTCCAGGTGTTTTCGTAGGGAATGTCATATTGGCCAGCAAAAACCACCCGCGCGTTGGGATACTTCTGGTTGATCACTTCCAATGACTGGATCAGCAGTTCGGGCCGCTTTTCCTGCACGAATCGCCCCGAATAACCGATGATCGGCCCGCCATTGTGCGACCATTGCGAGCGCAGCAGCGCCACTCTGTCTGAATTCGGCGTGGGAAGTTTGATGGGCGGATAAATGACCGAAACCTTATCGCGGAAGGGCAGCAGATAATAGCTGTGGTCGGCATAATCATGGCTGTAGGCGATCAGCCGGTGCGCACGCCGGGCCATGAACTTGAATAACTCGAACATGATGCCGGAGATCACGCGGTTCCCGAAGCCGGGCGGCAGCACGAGGTCGCCGTGATGGGTCGAGACGACGCTCTTGCCGGTGATCTGTGCGACCAGCGCGACCAGGGCCGTCTCCAGCATGGGCGTGTTGGTGAAAATCAGATCGTAGCGGCGCATGAACTCGAAGAGGGCCAGCGGATAGGCAGGCATGACCATACCCCGACTCATGTGGATAGGCGCCCACAGCCGGACGATTCTTACGCCTCGCACCGTCTCGTCGCGGGGCAGGTCATGGCTGTGGCGGGCGCACAGGACGGTGACCTCGTGTCCACGCGCCGCCAAAGCTTCGGCGACGTGCTGGACGTGGATCGTATAGC
>DATGFK010000600.1:0-4268 GCA_035309185.1 Aggregatilineales bacterium | reverse complement strand
CTGGAACGGCAAAATCAAGCACCTTGTGAAGACGATTTCGCAGATGGGCGAGGCTACGGCGTGGGGACATATGCGCAGCACGGGTCGGCAGGGCGCGGCCATCACCGATGACCTGATTCGCTTCGGGAATGACCGCAAGTGGCCGAAGGCTATGATTACGTTTGCAAAAAAGTACGCCTCACAGGTTGCCGACGACTATCAGGCAACGTGCGAGGCGTATGACAAAGGTCTATTGAGCGCCTGAAACTCGATTGCCATTCCAAACTGGATGGCAGTCACCAGCAAACAACGCTACAGGCCGACCAGGATAGGCAGTATTGGACTGGACTGGATGTGTTGTAAGGGGTACTGCATGTAGATAGGTTCGACGTTTGGCGCGGAGCCACCTGCCACATTGCCTAGTTCCTGGTCAGACATCTCGCCGCTATAGGGCCTGACTACGGTTCGTAGTTCGTCAATCGTGAACTGGAATCCGGCGGCGCTGGCGATCTTGAGCAGTCCATCGGCATCGCCAGGCGTTAGACTCTTGACTTGATCCTGAAGTTTTGTATCTCCGTTTACCTTGCGAACAAAGGCTTCGACCTGTGCCTGAGACATTAGAGTATCCTCCTCCAAAATCGAATTCCAAAGATACCTTAGCACAGGAAACGTCTAGAGATCGTCAACTCCCTTTGATTGGCCGGTTGGCAATCAGGAATTTATAGGGACTGACGTAATTCGTTTCAAGGCGAGTTTTGTTCGTTCCCGGCCAATCCCACGGGCGACTGAACAGGACTTGTGTTGGGCTGACGTCTAGGTGAAGGTGATAGGCAAAGCGCCCGAAGGCGTTGCCGACGTTGGCAATGTACTGTCCCCGCACGACGCGATCTCCTGCTTTGACAACCATTGGGTCGCTATGTCCATAACGGCTGTAGATGACCTGTCCTGTGCTAATGAGCGGATCGTGTTGGATGACGATCACGTTGCCCCAACTGCCTGGCTGCACCGTCGCACTGATTACGATGCCGCTGGCGATGGCAAAAATAGGCTGATGCGCGCAGTCCTGGCGAGTATTGGTCGCCGGGTCGTACAGGATCAGGTCGTCACCGGTGTGCAGCGCCGGGTTTGTGTTGCCTGGCCCCAGGTAATAGAAGTGCTCAAAGCCGTTGGAGATATACCAGATGGGCGGGTATATGCGCGGCTGTGCGCGATCTGCAACGCTGCCGAGCGGAGCGTCAAAGCCATCGGCCAGGTAACGGGGCGGGTTACTGACGCCGAGCACCTGCCGCCAGCGGATGGCATCAAAAGCGATTTGCATGTCCCCTTCGCCGGTCAAGTTGGTGACCTGGACGACGCCGCTGGTTGGATCGCCCGCGTGGAAATTGAAGATGCCCAGCGAACACCACAGGTCGTCCACCGGGCCTTGCGGAAGTGGGACTTCAAAATCCCCTGCCTGTCCCGAAATGCCATAGATTTTGTAGCGTGCGTTGGTCGTCGTAGCGTGCTGTGACGGCACGTAGACGGAAATTTCCCAAAAGCCACCCGTCGGCAACTGCGGATCCCACTGTGCCCAGGCCGTGCTTGCAGTGTTCGTGGTCGGCGCAAAGCGCGATTGTTCGCCCATCGAGTTTGTGAAGCTCTGGACTGGCCCAGGCGTGTTGTTATATCCGCCCTCTCGATAGGCAGGTGTCTCCGGCGCTACGATGATCTGTTTGCCATAACTTCCGCTATTGACTGTTGGGGGCGGAACGGGGGTAGGTTGTGCCGCCCCCGCGATTGGCACATTCACTGCCGGGAACTGGGCAGGGCCGATTCCGCCGAGGGTATACCAGCTTATCCCCAATGCGCCATAAGTCGAGATCGCCAGGTTGCGGGCGCGGTCCATGCTGGCGTGGTCAACGTTGTAACCCTGGAGGGCTGGAATAATGGGGCTGCCGTAATGGCCCCACGTGCTGTAAGTTTCTTGCAAGGCAACGTCCGGTGATACGCCAAAGGCGCCCCAGTAAGCCTGCGGATGTAAGCTGTTGATAAAAGGGAACCATTCGTCGGGATAAATCTCGTTGTAGTGATTCGGGCGCGGATCCATGCTGAGGCCGATATGGTAACTGGCCGGTATCGCCGAGCGCAGTGCTGTCATTAGTGGACGTACCGAGTCGCGCCCACCGCGATAGAAGCCCGTTCCCCCTTCCACATCCAGGATCAAAGACTGGACGCCGGGCTGCTGGCAAACTTGCGACATCAGGTGGCCTTCGGTCTGCGGATCGACGCCTTTAGGCAGCGCCCAGGCATGAAAATCAAGATTGTATTTTGCCAGGGTCGAAACCCAGCGGTTAATGTCATTTGTTCCGTTGATTGCCAGGTTGGGCTTGGGATCGCTGGTCGATTCAAATGTCCCCATCCAGTCGGTTCCATCCAGCACTTTGACAAAAACGGCGCCCACTGCCGGGGCATAGTGCTTGATTGTCGCCGCCAGTTCATCAATGGTGCGCTCCCCTACTGCGCCCCCGTAAACGTACCACGCTGCAACCTTGCCGTCGTAAGGGGTGGTCACCAAACCCTCCTGTGATAGCGCTGATACTGAGAATGCTACGCGCTGTGCATGGTACTACCGCAAGGTGAGAAGGGCAAATTGCGGTTAAAATCAATCACGGCTCGTCGGATAAACAAAAAAGGGGCGCTGGATGAAAGGCGCCCCGGACTGCTAAAGTGATGGATTTTGCCGTGTCAGGCAAATGCAGCAACTACTTCAAGATTACCAGAATGATCCCGGCGACCAGCAAATTGACCAGATAGAGACCATTGATGATGGCCCAAAGGCCCCACGGACGGTGTTCAAAGGCAAAATTGGAGACCGAAGGCGCGGCGACGAAGCCTGCCCAAACCAAGGCTGCCAGACCGAGGGCTGTCAAAATAGGGACGCCCGTTGCGCTGGTTGTGCCGATCACGTTGAAAAGACCGGCTAACACCCACACCTGGACAAAGGCAGAGACGAAGGTGATGCCATACGACATCATCATCTGGCTCTGTGGCTGTTGCTGAACTTTTTCTCGCGTCCAGCCAGTGTAGGCCGACCACTGCTTGGCAAAGATGGTGTACCAGACGAAGCCAAGCACCATTAAGACCACAGCACCAATGAGAACGGCGAGGAATTTAACCTGAAGCATGTCCTGAACTAGCGTCATTGTAACACTCCCCTCCTGGAAACAGACTCAATATGTGTTCTATTAAAACCCTCCTGTGACACAATCGTTGCGGTACTGACGCTCCGACTTCAGCAAGAAGCCGAAATCAATCTTGGACATATTTGCTCTACGCTCTTTCAAATGAGCTTAGGGATTAGGACTTGAGAGAGTCTCTCGCGCAGTTCTAATGCGCGGCAAGGGTCCAATTTGCGAAATACTGCGGGCCAGTGACCGTCGCGCCGGTCAGCCAGGGCTGCTGCCCGGCGAAGGCCAGCCAGACGTACAGCGGCGCTACGGGAAACGTACCCGACGGGCCGAACCAGTCCGTTTCGGCCTCGGCGTAGTCGCTTGCGCGCTGCGCATTGTCTGGTTCCGTAAAGGCCTTGTCCACAAGGCCATCGGCGTCGCCGCAGTCCACACCGCTCTTTAAGAATCCATCAACGCAGTGCAGAGCATCCCCTGTCCAGGCGTTAGCATCCGGGTAATCTGGAGTCCAGGTATACAGCCACAGATCAGGCCGAGGATTGCTGTTCGTGTCGTAAGTGTTGATCATCCCGCCCGCTACATTGCTGACATGTTCAGCCGAATCTTTGAGCAGGCTGAAAACGTCTGGCCCGCAGCCAAACGCGGTTCGCCACTGATCAATAAGATTCTGTCCGATGGCCGCATTTTGCGGAGTATCTTCGACGATCAGGAATAGCTTGCCGGATAGGATACACGATTTTACGCCCGCACCGCTCATCGCTCCTTTCGCCGCATTGAGATCGAAGCCGCTGTTATCGGGTGGTGTGGCCGGGCCAGCCAAAACCCCCGGTGGCGTAAAACGTGACGTAGAAAGCGCCAGACCGGGTAATGTAGCGTTTACCAGAGCGTCCCGGTTAACGGCCTGGCTGAGCGCTCGCCGAAACGATTCTTTGTTGATTCCAGGTCGCTCAGAGGAAAACCCGAGCACTGCGACGCTGTCGCCAGGGCCGGATTTTACCAGGTCAGCCTTTGCTTTTTGCAAGGCGGCGGCTGACGTCGCATCCAGGGTTGCGTAATCCGCAGTGCCCACCGTGAACTGCTGCGTAATATTATCGGCAGACGCGCCAAAGGTAATCGCCACTC
>DATGFK010000599.1:0-5935 GCA_035309185.1 Aggregatilineales bacterium | reverse complement strand
TCCATTCGATAGCCAACTTGTTCGAGTATATTCGCGACGACCGTTACTCATTTGTAGGCTGGCTGTTGACGGCGGGATTGCTTCTCACGGTGTGGCGGTTGTGGAATAGTCACTTGCGGGATTTTGCCACGGTAGTCCTGGTAATCTTTTACGTACCGTTTTTTGTGATTTGGTGGGCGCTATTTTCTTATGACGGGCGTTTCCTCCTGGCAGTGATCGCCCCGATATCGGTCATGGCTGCCGAGGTTGTGCTGGAAGTATTTCGCCGCATCGCGCCTGTCGAGCGCTTTATGTGGCTGCGCTATGCAGCGATCTTATTTGCTTTTATGGCGATACCTGCGGCGACTGCTGCTGTTGACAACAAGCTAGAATTGGTGAAAAACCCCTTTATGTCGGATATAGACAAGCACCGTGTCCGGCTTGGGACGGACCGCTATAATCTGGATTTGTTCTTACGAACGCTTCCTGCCGGTACCAGAGTACGAACGATTGACATATTGCTGCCGTATAATGCTGACAACATTGTGCCGACGATTGACTGGGTACCAAACTCACCTGCCGACCTTGCAGGCCAAGACTATTGGGTCATTTCACCTGGAGAAACGCTTCCTACGTGGTCTGCCACAGCTACGCCCGTATTTTCCGAGGGCGCCTACAGGCTATTCGCTGTATCACACAATTGAGTAAATCTGACAAGAGGAGAATATGACGCCGGAAAAGCCTTCGATCCTGAGAGAAAACCTGCTCGTGATTGTGATCTTTTTGCTAATGATCGCGTTCCTGATTCTCACTGCCAATGGCGCTGCTCAATTCGTCTACGCCGGTTTCTAAAAATTCCAGCGGAACGAACATAGATCCTTATGGCAGCCACCTCATCTCAGATTGAAGCAGGGCCAAACCTGAGCACCTACCGGAGATATCTAATCATCCTGGCTTTCCTTGTCTGTACAGCCTTCCTGATGCAGGCAAATAGTTCTGTTTTTAACTTTGACGGGTTCATTGTCAGTGTACTGCTTGTGGTTGTGGTAGCTCTGGTCCTACGCCACTTATTTCAACGCCCGACAGATCGTCCGTGGCTGGCCCCGCTGACGATCCTTGCCCTGGTAGCAGTCTTCGTCCTAAGTCGCTTCACAAGATTTGAGATATTCCTGTTTGGTACGCATGGTCAATGGATCGGCTTTACGTATCTGATTTTGCGCCTGATCCACACCGTTGTCGAAAGTAAACAGGTTGGCAACGTAGCCATAAGCGATATGACCGCCTATGCGCTGTTCCCGCCTGCTATCATCGCCGGGCCAATCCACCGCGCGCCCCAATTCCTGGCGCAATTTGCAAGTTTTCCTCGGCGGTTATCTCAATACGAGAGGATTCAGAGCCTCGAACGCATTGGTCTTGGCGTGATCAAAAAGTTCGTTTTCGCCTCTGCCCTGAGCCTATTCGCTCTGGATTCGAGTATTGTCTACAATCCTTCAGTATCTCGTGGGGTGCTGTGGGTGGCACTTCTTGCTTACGGTTTCATGTTGTACTTCGACTTCGCCGGATACTCCGATATTGCCATTGGCGTGGCGGGCCTCATTGGAATCAAACTGCCTGAAAACTTTGCGAATCCCTACGCCCAGCCCGATATTACGCGCTTCTGGCAAAGTTGGCATATTACCCTGTCGAATTGGCTGCGAGACTACATCTTTCTGCCATTAAGCCGCGTATTGTTAAAGCGCTTTGGTGCTCGATTTTCTACGCCCATAATGGGCATTTCCCACCTGGCGACCATGATTATCGCTGGTCTGTGGCACGCTTTCACCCTCAATTTCGTCATTTGGGGCCTGTGGCATGGTGCAGGACTCTTCGTTCATGCTCAATGGAGTAGGTTCATTCACCAGCGTGGAGGACGTTCTTTACCACGTGTCATTGCGGTGGCTATGACCTTTGCATTCGTGACCCTGGGCTGGGTGTTCTTTGCTCTACCCGATTTCTCCACCAGCTTGCACTGTTTTTCCAGGCTTTTCTAAGTATGAAACTACCTGTGTATGGGCCGCGAGTTTGGCTGCGCATCGCTCTGAAGGTTCTGGTTGCGTTAATCATTTTTGATGTGATGTTTGGCTTGTTACATATTGCCGATAGGTTGACTGCCATCACTATCTACGGACGGCTTGTACCCTATCACACTCGTTTGGTTGTCGCCGACTCAGACCTGGGTCACCAGGTGATGCCGTTGAATATTCTGCTCAAATCGCATGAAATCTCCCGCCCCAAGGGAGCGAACGAGTTTCGCGTGGTTCTGTTGGGGGAATCGGGGATTGTTGGCGCAGGCAACAGTGATAACACCACAATCAGTGCGCAGATCACCGCGGCGAAGGAGACCATACATGGCGATCTCATCCGCGCCTACAACCTGGGTTGGCCGACGGGTTCAGTCACACGCGATCTGCTGATCGGAGATGCATCCTTAGCCTATCACCCTGACTTGATCGTATGGTTTGTAACCCTGGGCGATTTTAGAAACGATAACCTCGACCTCCTGATCGAAGCTAATTCTCGCCGTATGACACAATTGACCACCGAATTTGGGCTGACCAGTTTTCCAGCGCAGACCTTCGGCCACGCCGATCAAAGCTGGTGGAGCGATACTTTCCTAAATCAACGTGCCACTGTTTATCGCTGGCTGAGATGGCAGATCTACAACGGGTTGCGGCAACCGAATTTTAGGGTTTTTCCGGCAGGGATCATCAAACAGTTCCCGGTCCCAGAGGATCCCTTAATTAAGCCAGATGATCCTATCTTCATGCCGATGCCTGGCCCTACCTGGGATGCTTTAACGGTCTTGCCGCAGTTGACATCTATCCCCATTCTGATCGTTAACGAGCCTATGTACATTGACACGACAGCCAACAACAATTACAACGTGGAAGTGAGCAAAGTCGCCTATGACGAGTACCGGGCGACATTGAATCGTTTCTGCGCCGAACATCATCTCTGGTGTATTGATATTTGGAATGCCGTCCCGCCTGAAGAGTATACTGATAGTGACTATCACCGCACGCCGGAGGGCCAGGGAATCATCGCCGCCGCAGTTGTCCAGGAGGCGCAGGCCAGGTTAGGCCCCCAAGTAGAAAAGAAGTAGGACACAGATATGGTTCCACTTGCTCACGGGGATATAGGCAGTGCCGACGAAATTGCGATTAGCTTTGCAGCGTTCATTTTGCTGCTGGTCGTAATCGGCATCGTAATACGGGACTCTTGGCGAACTAGAAAACGCGAGCACCAGTCGGCGCAAAAGCATGAGAGCGAACTACGCGAAGTAGATTAATAACTGACAGTGCGTTGCCCTTTCCAATCTGGATAAGAAGGGGCAACGACAGTGAGAGTAATTTGCCTAGCGCTGTGCCGTAGCAGTTTCAGTTTCCCAGACAGGAGTCCCGACCAGGTAAGCGGCCATCTCAGCCAGCCGGTTTGAGAAACCCCATTCATTGTCGTACCAGGCGGCAATTGAAAGCAGGTTGCCGTCGAGGACATTCACCAGCGGCAGATCGACAACAGACGAGTGTGATTCGCCAACGATCCGCGAAGAGGCCCATTCCTCTTCCAAGACGCCCATAATATTCTTCAACGGCGCCTGCCCTGCTGCCTGCCGGAAGAAGTTCTTCACCTCGTCAATGGATGTCTGGCGCTTCAGCACGGCGTTAATTTCGGCAATGCTGCCTGTGCGGGTCGGTACACGATACGATTTGCCGGTCATCTTGAGATCCGGCCAGATGAAGAGCAACGCTTTGGCCGCACCCGACGAGGATGGAATAATGTTTTCGGCTGCCGCCCATGAATCGCGGCGATCTTTCATGGGCTGGTCAGTCAGCGATTGGCTGTTGGTATAAGAGTGAACCGTCGAGAAATACCCGGCCTGGATTCCGAAATTCTCTCGCAAAACCTTCACCACAGGCGCGAGGCCATTCGTAGTACAGCTACCAATGCTGATGATCTTGTGCTTGTCAGGATCATACTGTTCGACGTTGATTCCTGGCAGCAGTACCGCATCGCAGTCCTGTAAAGTTTTGCTCGGCGCACTGATCAGTACACGCTTAGCTCCTTGATCCAGGTGAACCTGGGCGCCCGCGCGAGTAGTTGCTCGGCCCGTGCAATCCACGACCAGGTCAACACCCAGTTTGCCCCAGTTTGGAATGTCTTTCGAGGAATTGTAATAATTGATCTGCCGTCCACCGATCTCGAAGCCCTCTTCAAGGGGTTTGACTACTTCGTGCCAGCGGCCATAGTTGGTGTCAACCTCAAAGAGCGCTGCCAGTGTTGGAATATCGCGGATGTCAGATAGTGAGAAGGGTGTGAACAGGTTGCGCTGTAGGGCAATCCGGAGCGCAGAACGTCCAATTCGTCCGAAGCCGTGAATTGCAATCTTAGCCATGAAATGACCTCCCTATGGGGACTAAACCATCTTCACCGTGCGTAAAATCTATGCTACCTCAGTTGAGGCAACAATCAAGCGATTTGCGAGCACTGGCTGTTTACGGCAGTACCATCTTCCCAGCTACAGAATCAAAGATCAGTGCTTAAAGTAACTTTCGGATACCGCCAGCCACACCAATTAGATGCGAAAACAGGCCAGGCCACGCCACGACGATGCGCATCATGGCTTGTGCCATCCAGCGATGAGCGGTCAGCATGAGCATAAATTGAGTCAGCAATGTGTAGTCTCGCAACAACATTGAACAGGCACGATCATATTCCTGAAGCCAGCCAGCGATATTTTGCACGTCACGCGCGAGGTACGCTGCCAGGAGTTCCGCCGTCAGCAGGGCCTGGGTTATGCCACCCCCAGTAATTGGGTCAATAAATCCGGCAGCGTCGCCCAGCAGGATTGCGCCGGGCCGCGTCCTTGCGCGCGGACGCTGGGCGAGGGGCGACATGCCCATGAGGGCCGTCAGGCGCTGTGCTCCTTGCAAGCGAGCTTTCAGCACAGGCTGGTGCTCGATCCAGGTTGCAAAAGTCGTTTCCGGAGAATGACCTATGGCGGAACGGTCGGCCAAACCGGCTACCAGGATTTCGCCATGCGGCAAGGGCGCCACATACATCTCGTTGTTGCATCCAATAAACACCTCCACCCAGGGCGGTTGTTCCTGACCAGACGCCAATTGGTAGTGCGTTCTCAGGCCAACTCGCCAGCGACGCGATGGCGATCCGTCGAGGCCCAGTTGACGGCGAAGCCCAGAGTGCAGACCGTCGGCTGCGATAACCAGCGTGGCGTAATGTGGTTTTCCATCCACGGTCAGCCCGATCACACGCCCGCCGTCGAGGATAGGCGCGTCTACATGTTGTCGCGTGTGGGCAGTGACGCCGCGCGTTGCAGCCGCTGTCTCGAACAAAACCTGATCCAGACGTAAACGACGTTGCGCCAGGCCTGTAGCTGGCAAACCATCCACGCGGGGAAATCGGCCCTCGGCTATCCGATTGTCCAGGTAATAACGCACGCCATAGAACGGCACGCCGCCAACAGCTTCAGCAAGGCCCAGCCGACTAAGCGCTGCAACTCCTGCGGGCATGATCCCTTCTCCACACGGCTTTTCACGCGGGAAAGATGCCTTTTCAAAGAGTTCAACACGCAGGCCGCAGCGTCCCAGCAGGATAGCCAGCGACGAGCCAGCCACACCAGCCCCGGCGATGAGTACATCGGTCATTAGGCTTTAGGCGGCGTCCATCTCAGGCGAGGCACAAAACGTGGCTTGGATCCCATCGTGGCGAGGTAATTTTCGTTCGCCAGAAGAACCGATTCCTCGGCGGCAATACGAGATCGCAGTATCCACAGGTGAGCCAATGTGCCCAGGATCGCTGTCAGAAAGGCTGTGTGAATGAGCGGGATCGCCAGCAGTTCGACAAACAACGCAAGGTAATTCGGGTGGCGGATAAAGCGGAACGGGCCGTGGCTGACCAC
>DATGFK010000598.1:0-3392 GCA_035309185.1 Aggregatilineales bacterium | reverse complement strand
ACGTTTCCTATCCTCAAGGCAGGCTGCCGCCACCGTGGGACAGATTGTGACTGCGGGAATTGTGACCGATTTTCAGCCGGGGACGGTCACGCCCTTTGACGCCGCCCGTTTTTTTCTGGTCAGGTTTGCCGATGGCGGTTTTCTGGCCTTGCACAGCAAATGCACCCACCTGGCCTGCATCGTCGGTTGGGATAAACAGGCGGGTCAGTTTGCCTGTCCCTGTCACGGCTCAATCTTTGATCAGCAAGGTACGGTGCTTCACTCGCCCGCGCCCCGTCCCCTGGATCGCTACGCGATTGTGATCGACAGCGACGGACGGCTCAAGGTTGACACGAGCGTTCCCATCGCACGCAGCGCCGCTAGCCTGGGAGAGCGGGTTTACCCGTGACGGTTCATCTCATGCAGCAGCAACAGGGATGATTGTGATTTTCCGCAAAACTATGTGCCGTCCACCTGAAAAATGCGAAGAAACGCGGGTCGTGGTTAAAATAACGCCACTGAAATTCTCCCTGGATGCCCTATTCAAATGACTAAAACTGCTGACTATCGGAAACAACTGCGCGAAACCGAGGACTGGGATACCTTCCTGATGGCCGAATCGGGCCTGCCGGGGCCGAGGGGCAACCTCGCCCTGGCCGATGCTGCCGCCGACGAAGGCGATCCCACTCGATTTGCCCACTGGCTGACCTATACGGCTGAAACGGCACCGACCAACACGCCCGGCGAATTTCTCGCGCTGTGCGGCGCGGTAGGCCTGGGCCGCTTGCTGGCCGAAGGCCACCGGGACGTTCTGCCAAAGTTGCGCGAATGCGCGTCGGATGCACGCTGGCGGATGCGTGAAGGCGTCGCCATCGCCTTGCAGCGCTGGGGTGACGTGGATATGAGCGCGCTCGTCGAGGAGATGCAAAAATGGAGCCAGGGCAATCTACTCGAACAGCGGGCTGCTGCGGCAGCCGTGTGCGAACCGCGCTTGCTCAAAAATCCGGCGCACGCCGAACAGGTCTTTCAAATTCTGGATACGGTCACGGCTTCCATTGCCCAGGAAAGCAATCGCAAAAGCGAAGCCTTTATCGCCTTGCGGAAAGGGCTGGCTTATTGCTGGAGCGTGGCCGTAGCCGCTTACCCTGGCGTGGGCAAGTCTCATTTCGAGCGCTGGTTGGAGAGCAACGACAAAGACATCCGCTCAATACTACGCGAGAACTTGAAGAAGGATCGGTTGTCCAGAATGGATGCCGCCTGGGTAGAACGCGCGCAGACACGCCTGGACTCGGCCTGAGAGATGGAAAAATGTCAATCGCTAACGCAACTTATGAGCTTTAGTCGTTGAGACAATCGGGGTTGGCAGTGTGAGCGTTTAGCTCAGACTGCACCGTCCAGGTCAAACTCGTCTGTCAAACCAGCCGCGTCTTCTTCTTCAGCCTCACGAGCCAGCATTGCAAGGACTTCCGGCGACCTTCTAAATTAAAATCCCATAAGAGGTTGTCCGCCGCTTCGATAATTTGCCTCATTGCGGCGACTATTGCGAATATCACGATCCTGATTTTCTTTTCCATCGTGCATCGTGCTCTTTCCAGCGTTCGATGCCAAACAATTCATTTTGTACCCGAATTTTTAGCTCCAGAAAGTCCATCGGTTTGATGATGGAATTAGTGCCCGGAATTTCGAGGTCTTGGATGTAGTTCTTTGGCGGGTCATCTTTCGTACACATGAAAATCATTGGAATGTATCGGGAACGTGTTGGATTCCACAGTTCCTGACATATTGGATCTTTGCTTGCATTATCTGCCGAATTCGGAATTGCCAATAAAATGAGGCCGGGCAAGGCCTCTCGCATAGCGTGATTGACGGCTTCCAGATCGCGTGGAACAGCCTGCATTTGATAGCCAAGTTCTCCAAAATAGGACTGCAATTCGGCGGCAAGCTGCTGATCATCTTCAATAATCAGAATATGCTCGTTTGCCATCGTCCCTCTCGCAAGCTATGCCAGCCGTACTTTTGCGGCTAAGGATTATCACTTCTGGAGTAATTTATCGTACTCGGCATGAGTACCGATCCAGAACCATACAATCAAATCTTCCCTCTCACGTCGGCCCAATGCCCGGTAATGCAATCCAATACGTATCGAAAAGACTTCCTCCCTGGCATTCAAGCGCTTGAAATGCAGACTTGGATGAGACGGGTTCTGCTTGAACAAACGATATGCGCTGAGAGCGTGTACCTGAACCTCGCGCGGGAGGCGTTTCAGCATCTGACGAAAGAAAGGCGTTCGTTTCGATCTCACAACTTCTCGTCATCCGGATCGAAATCTTCAGTTAGACCAGCCAGATATTGTTCGTGCGCTTCTCGCGATAATTTTTCTAACACGTCCTGAGATGCGGCAAATTGCGCGTCCCACAATTCTTCATCGGCGGCTTCAGCATCGGTATCCATAATCTCGATGATAATACGGGCATCACCGGGCGGAAGATTGGCGGGCGGTTCAAACTCTAAATGACCCTGTTCGTCAACGCGCCCAAGGATTTCGATTATTTTATTTGTCATGGCGTGCTCCATAAGCGTCGCTTACTACAAATTATAGATCATGTTACGCCAGCCGCACCGTCCCGAAGGTGCTGGATAGCTCGGCGTTGATGCGCGCCGGAGTCTGCTCGTAGCGCAGCGTGGCATACACGCCGGGTTCCAGCATCAGGTAGCGCGATTCGTCTATCTGAAGACGAGCCATTGGTTTCGCCGTGACCCGCACGATAGCTTCCACGTCGGGCGGAATGACCAGCGTGACGTTGCCAAAGGTCGAACAGGCGCGGAGATCGGCCCGCTGTTGTTCATCGTCGTCCGTCGGAACGTCGGAGGCGACCACGCGCACGTCCCCGATGCCCGATGCGACGTTGGCCTGCTCAATGCGCAGTCCGCGCAGATCAATGTCCAGTTCGCCCAGGTAGGCGCTGAGCAGTACCGTCCAGGGCAGGTCTTTCGCCAGTCCGATCTCCCAATCGGCCAGGGAAAAGGGCCAGGTCTGGCCGCGCTGCAAGACCAGCCGCGCATGGTCGCCATCCACGCCCAGGCTTGGCCGCGAGCGACCCGTGTACTGTCCGGCGATAAGCCGGCCTTCACGCCGCAGGGCGCGCAACTTCATATCCAATTCACCGCTGATGGCTTCCAGCGTGCCCGTGCGCACATTCCCGCGCGTGATGCCGAACGTCTGGCTGTGCCACGTGATCCCGACATCGCCCCGAATCAGCAGTTGCAGCCCGGCCAGGATCAGCAATACGGGCCAGAATTGTAGAATATCGAAATTCTCTATCAGCAGGAAGTTCCTGAGCAGCAGCACCACGCCGACCCCAATGAGCAAAATCGGCAAGAACAGCGGCGCACGACCTGGACGCATAAGCAAT